>JBPCJG010000063.1:0-4884 GCA_051005515.1 Longimicrobiaceae bacterium | reverse complement strand
CCGCCTGATGGCCAGAACCGCTTCGACCATGCTCCCGCTCGGAACGCCCGCGCCGGATTTCCGCCTGCCGGACACGGAAGGAAAGACGGTTGCACTCGACGACTTCGCGGACGCTCCGGCGCTGCTGGTGATGTTCATCTGCAATCACTGCCCCTTTGTGCAGCACGTCCGCGACGAACTGGCGCGGCTGGGGCGCGACTACCGTCCGCGCGGCGCCGCCATCGTCGCGATCTCGTCGAACGACGCGGAGGCGTACCCGCAGGACGGACCCGACGCGATGCGGCGCGAAAAGGAGGCGGTCGGCTACACCTTCCCCTACCTCTACGACGAGTCGCAGGAGGTGGCCAAGGCGTACGGCGCCGCCTGCACCCCCGACTTCTACCTCTTCGACGAGGATCGCAGGCTGGTGTACCGAGGGCAGCTCGACGCCTCGCGCCCCGGCAATGCGCTGCCCGTCACCGGCGAGGATCTGCGGGCGGCGCTGGAGGCCACGCTCGCGGGTGCGGCGGCAAACCCGAACCAGGTGCCGAGCATCGGCTGCAACATCAAATGGAAGCCGGGGAACGAGCCCGCGTATTCCGGCCGGTGACGTGCCCCGCGTAGAGCCCCGCCGCGCCCGCCGCGGCGTTAAACGGAGCGAAGCGCCGCCGCCCGGGCGTCGGCGGAACGAGCTGCTGGAGACGGCGAAGTCGTTCGCTGTCGCGGTGGTGCTCTTTCTGCTGATCCGCACCTTTCTGCTGCAGGCCTTTTCCATCCCCTCGGCGAGCATGGAGAACACGCTCCTGATCGGGGACTATCTGATGGCCAACAACGCCATCTTCGGCGCCCACATCCCCTTCACCGACGCCCGCACGCCCGCCTTCCGCGACCCGCGCCACGGCGACATCGTGGTCTTCCGCCCCACCTACAACCGCCCGGTGATCGACGTGGTCAAGCGGGTGATCGGAGAGCCCGGGGATACGGTGGCGATGCGCGACGGGGTCCTGCTCCGCAACGGGGTGCGGGTGGTCGAGCCGTACCTGAGGCGCACGGGTGCTCCCGACGAAGCGATCCAGTTGTCCGGCGAGGGCGTCGCGCTGTCGCCGGAGATCGACCCCGCGCGCTACGGGTACAAGAACCATCTCGCGGCGCTCGCGCCCGGCGTGGACCGGAGGACCTATCGCCCCACCCGCGACGATTGGGGGCCACTCGTCGTTCCCGCCGGGCGCTACTTCCTGATGGGAGACAACCGCGACGAATCGCTCGATTCGCGCTTCATGGGTTTCATCCCCCGAGAGGTGATCCGGGGCAAGCCGACGTTCGTGTACTTCTCGTACAATCCGCTCTCGGAGGCTGCGTTCCCCCGCTTTCTGACGGCCGCGCGCTGGGGGCGGATCGGGCACGTGCTGCAGTAGCGCGGCCCGCTACCTGCGGGCGCCCGCCGATCCGTTTCCCCGCCGCAGGAGTGCAGTCGCGATGAAGTTCCTCCCCGCGCAGATCGCCGTCCTTTTCCAGCACCAGAGCACCCGCCGCAACCTGGCGCTGCTCTGGCGTTTCGTCGCCTTCCTGGCCGTGATGATCACGGTCTTCAGCGTCACCTTCCACTTCATCATGGCGGCGGAGGGGCAGAGCCATTCCTGGGTTACCGGCTTCTACTGGACCCTCACCGTGATGTCCACGCTCGGCTTCGGCGACATCACTTTCGAGGGCGACCTGGGGCGGATCTTCTCCATCCTGGTCCTGCTCTCCGGGGTCATCTTCTTCCTCGTGGTGCTTCCGTTCACTTTCATCCAGTTCTTTTACGCCCCCTGGCTCGAGGCACAGTCGCGGATGCGGGCGCCGCGGGAAGTTCCGGAGGGCACCCGCGGACACGTGATCCTCACCCGTTACGACCCGGTCACCATTGCACTGATCGATCGGCTCGCTGCTCACGGGCTAGGTTACGTCGTGCTGGAGCCGGACCAGGCCCAGGCAGGCGAGCTGCACGATCAGGGGGTGGCGGTGATCGTGGGCGACCGCGACGACATCGAGACATACCGGCGGACGCGGGCGTCCGAGGCTGCCCTGGTCGTAGCCACCGGCGACGACTTCCTCAACACCAACATCGCCTTCACCGTCCGCCAGCTCACCCGCGACGTGCCGATCGTCGCGGTGGCGCACGCCCAGGAGTCGGTGGACATCCTGGAGCTGGCCGGCTCGTCACACGTGCTCCAGCTGACCGAAATGCTGGGGCGGGCGCTCGCCGGAAGGGCTCTCGGCGGCGATGCGCGCGCCAACGTGGTCGGCCGTTTCGGAGACCTGCTGATCGCGGAGGCGCCGGTCACCGGGACGCCGCTGGTGGGGAAGCAGCTGCACGAGAGCCGACTGCGCGAATCCACCGGCCTGAACGTGGTGGGGCTGTGGGAGCGGGGCGACTTCCGGATCCCCAATCCGGACACCCGGCTGGAGTCGAACACGGTGCTGGTGCTCGCCGGGTCGGAGGAGCAGCTCGCGGCCTTCACCGAGCTCACGGCGATCTACAACGAGGCGGAAGCCCCGGTCCTGATCCTCGGCGGGGGGCGGGTGGGATGCGCCGCCGCCGCCGCGCTCGACAAGCGCGAGATCCCGTACCGGATCGTCGAAAAGGAGCCTTCCCGCGTGCGTGACTCGGAGCACTACGTCCTCGGCTCGGCCGCGGAACTCGAAGTTCTCCAGGGTGCCGGCATCGGCGAGGCACCCGCCACGCTGGTGACCACCAACGACGACGCCACGAACATCTATCTCACCATCTACTGCCGCCGGTTGAACCCCGGGATGCAGATCCTCAGCCGAGCCACGCTGGAGCGCAACGTCGCCACCCTGCACCGGGCGGGCGCCGATTTCGTGATGTCGTACGCCTCCATGGGGGCGAACGCAGTGTTCAACGTGCTGCAGGGCGGCGACGTGGTGATGCTGGCGGAAGGGCTGGAGGTCTTCCGCTGCCTGGTTGCGGGAAAGCTGGCGGGGCGCAACCTCTTCGACGTCCAGATCCGCGCTACCACGGGGTGCAGCGTGGTCGCGGTGGACGGCGAGCGCGGCATGCTCATCAACCCGCCGCCCGACCTTCCCCTTCCCGCCGGAGCGGAGCTGATCCTGATCGGAACCGTCGAAGGAGAGCGGCGTTTCCTGGAGGAGTTCACCGGGGGCAGCGACGGCCGCCGGAGCCGCTGATCCCTGCGGCGGGTGTGCACCGTTCGGCGTCGGCTCGCGGCCGGGACGTCGAGCGGTTACCATGTGCCGCAGCAGCAGCAATCCTGCTGCAAGCCACCACGAGATCCATCCATGCACCAGATGATAGTAACGCTGTGGCGATGCAGGTGAACGGGTGAGCCGCCCCGACGGCCCCGCAGAACGCCCCCGCGGCCGCTATCTCGCCGGACTTTCCCTGGCGGCTCTCGGCGTGGTTTACGGCGACATCGGCACCTCGCCGATCTACGCCATCCGCGAATCGTTCCACAGCTCCCACGGGATCGCGGCGACGCAGGCGAACGTGCTCGGGGTGCTGTCGCTGATCTTCTGGTCGCTGATCATCGTCATCTCCATCAAATACCTCGGCTTCGTCATGCAGGCCGACAACCGGGGAGAGGGCGGCATCATCGCCCTGACGGCGCTGGTGGGTCCCCCGGAGCGCCTGCGCGATAGGGGCAAGGGGGCAACGCTGGGTGCGCTGGCACTGGCCGGGCTCTTCGGGGCGGCGTTGCTCTACGGCGACAGCATGATCACCCCGGCGATCTCGGTGCTCTCGGCGGTGGAGGGGTTGGAGGTGGCGACGCCGTTCTTCCGACCATACGTGATCCCGATCACGATCGTGATCCTGATCGCGCTGTTCCTCTTCCAGAAGCGGGGGACGGCCGGCATCGGGGCGATCTTCGGGCCGGTGACGATGGTCTGGTTCCTGGTCCTGGCGATCATGGGCAGCTCGCAGATCCTGCAGCATCCGGACGTGCTGCGGGCTCTCTGGCCGGGCTACGGCTTCGACTTCTTCGCCCGCAACTCCTGGCGCGGCGTGCTGGTACTCGGCTCGGTCTTCCTGGTGGTGACGGGGGGAGAGGCGCTCTACGCCGACATGGGCCACTTCGGCAAGCTTCCCATCCGCCTCACCTGGTTCTTTTTCGTGCTGCCTGCGCTGGTGCTCAACTACTTCGGCCAGGGGGCGCTGATCATCGCGCGACCCGAGGCGCTGGAGCACCCGTTCTTCCGCATGGCACCCGATTGGGCGCTGTATCCGCTCGTCGGGCTGACTACGGCGGCCACGGTGATCGCCTCGCAGGCGGTCATCTCCGGCGCCTTCTCGCTCACGCGCCAGGCGGTCCAGCTCGGCTATCTGCCCCGCTTGGGGATCCAGCAGACTTCGAACAAGGAGTTCGGCCAGATCTACATCCCCGGGGTGAACTGGGCGCTGATGGTGGCCTGCATCGGGCTGGTGCTCGGCTTCCGCAGCTCGAGCAACCTGGCCTCGGCGTACGGAGTCGCGGTGACCACCGACATGGTCTTCACCACGATCCTCTTCGCCGTCGTCGCGAGGATCCGCTGGAAGTGGAGCGTCGCGGCAGTCGCCGCCCTCGCCGGCTTCTTCCTGGTCGTCGATCTCGGCTTCTGGGGAGCCAACCTTCCCAAGATCCCGCACGGTGGCTGGTTCCCTCTGGTGGTCGCCGCACTCGTCTTCACCCTGATGACTACCTGGAAGAAGGGACGCGCTATCGTCCGGGAGCGCGTTTCCTCCAGCGTCCTGCCGACGGATCTGTTCATCCAGGACGTCGCCAACAACCCGCCGCACCGGGTGCGGGGGACGGCGGTCTTCATGAACGGCAACCGCGGCGGAACCCCGCCGGCGCTGCTGCACAACCTGAAGCACAACCAGGTGCTGCACGAGCGCATCGTCTTCCT
>JBPCJG010000062.1:0-4502 GCA_051005515.1 Longimicrobiaceae bacterium | reverse complement strand
GCCGCTTGCCGAAGAGCAGGGGCGAGTTCACGCTCGCCGCCAGCATGGGCCCCAGCATCGCCTGGGCTACGTTGTAGAAGCTGCGGAACTCCGCGGCGCTCACCTGCACGTGGAGCTGGAAGCTGGTCGTGCATGCTTCGAGCATCACCGAGTCGTGCTCGATGTCGAGCTCGTCCGTCCCGGCGATGCGCAGGCGGAGCTTGCCGCCGCGCAGCGCGAGCACGGCTTCGTTGAGGGCGGCGTAGCGCGGATGGGGGGTGATGTTCTCCGGCGAGACGTCGCTGTTGCCGATGGTCGGCAGGATGCCGGTCATGACCACCCCGGAGTCGTGGCGCTCGGCGGCGTCGCTCGCCCGGCCGACCAGCGTTCGCAGGGTCTCCTCCAGCCCCGTGAGCATTCCCGACGCGATCCGCATCGGCGGAATGTTGATCTCCAGGTTGAAGCGCCCCATCTCGGTGGTGAAGCGGTCGTCCCCCAGCTCCTCGAGGATCGCCGCGGAGACGGGCGCCGGCCGCCAGCCCTGATCTACGAGGAAGAGCTCCTGCTCGGCGCCGAAGCGTCGCACGCCGCTCTCGATGCGGTCCTCGGCTACGATCCGCTCGAGCGCCTTCAGGTCCGCCAGCAGGGAGCGGGTGAACTCCCGCAGCAGGGCGGGCTCGTTCTTGCCGACGACGTCCTGTTCGCCCATGGGTGCGGTAGCGAGAGCAGCTCAAGGGGGGAAAGCGAAGATGCGCCTCGACTTGCGTAGCGGCAAGTCGGGCAGCGGAGGTGACCTCTTGCAGGCGCGCACGAAGCTGCCGAGCTTGGGGTCAGCACGATCGCTGGCAACCCTCTCCGCAGCCGATGTCATGGACGCGACCCTCGAAGGTACGCTCGAATCTGCAACCGCATCTCGCGTCGAATCGCGTGCCGGCATCTCGGTGATCCGCGGCGGCGAGAACTGCCGCGAGTGGAACGGGATCCATTACCGCACCGGGATGTCGGCAAAGAACGTCGGGGCGCGCGAGCTGTCGATGAACGTCGCTACCATTCCCCCCGGAGGCGTGGCCGGCGCGCATATCCATGTCGGATTCGAGGTGATGCTCTACATCATCGCCGGTCGCGTGCGGCACGAGTACGGAGATGGGCTGACGGAGGCCGTCGAGAACGGGGCAGGCGATTTCATCTTCATCGAGCCCGGCGTACCGCACGAGGTCTTCAACCTCAGCGACACGGATCCGGTGGCGGCGGTGGTCGCTCGCTCCAGCGCCGCGGAGTGGGACCGGATCGTCCCCTACGAACGTCAGGAGGAAAGCGCCACTCGATGACGCGGCGCGATTTCCTGTCGTTGGGAGCCCTCGGTGTCGCGGCGCTCGGCAATACATGCTCTCCGGGCCACACGCATGGCGGTCAGATCGAGCTCCGTTGGGTTGGGCGCCGGATTTCGCGCCGCAAAGAAACAGCAGAACGACCATGGTCATCTCATCGAAACGCGACTACCTCCTCCGGCTGATCGAGGAGCTCCAGCAGGCGCTCGCCACCATGCTGCGGCATCGGCAGGAGGGCGACGGAGAGGCGGCGCTGCGGAATGCCGACGATGCGATCGCGACGCTGCTCGGCCCCTTGGCCGAGGTGGCGACCCGCCTCGACTCGGCGTCTGCCGCGCAGGTGGTGGGCGACGCCGACCGCACCGCAGCCTGGGCGCGGCTGCTCGCGGCGAAGGCAGCGGTCCAACGCGAGCGCGGCGACACCGCCGCTGCAGCGACCGAAGCCCGCGCCCTCGCGCTCGCGCTCGAGGCACAGGCCCGCGGTTCGTCAGCCGCGCTCGAGATCGAGGAGTTCATCGCTGAGCTGCGGCAGTATCCAGAACCCGAAACCGAAACGTCCTGATGAAGCCGATTTCCAATTCGTTCTCCGCCGTCAGCCGTTTGTTCGTCCTCCCCGCCCTGCTGGCGTGTGCGGCCTGCGCTAGCGCCGGCTCGACGCGGACCAGCTTGTTGTCGGCGAACTGGACCCCACCCTCCGGGCAGAGGTGTGAGGTGGACGATACGCCGGTCGTGTTGCCGACGACGGATGCTCTGGTAGATTCCGCAGCGGTCGCCAACGCGCTCCCGGACGCGCCGTCGAACGGTTATGCGATCGTTGAGCTGCGCTTCGACACCCTCACGGCCGAGGCAGAGACGCGAATCGTCGAAAGCGATATCGGAGACGCACAGCTCGCTTCGGTGCTGCGGGCGGTCAGCTCCAATCTTCGGCGCCAGCGTCCGCTTCGTGATCTGCCGGGCGATTCACTGGAGCAGTGGAGGGCGTTCGTCGGGACGCTGCTTCTGCGCGTGGGGCTCGACGACGGCGTCTCTCTGGATGTCGGCCGCTCGGAAGAGTGCCGTCCCAGACTCACCAACGGACCCCTGCTGCAGGGGACGATCAGTACCCTCTGGGGGGAAGTAGTTAGGATCAATCCTGGTCTCGCGCAGCCTCGGACCACCGTGCTGAAGATGCAGCTGAGCCCAACCGGGCAGGTGACTGCCGCAAGCGTCGTCAAGAGTTCGGGCGACATTCGAGCGGACAACGTCGCGCTGAGGGTGGGAACCATCGCTGCCTTCCAACCCGCCCTCATCAACCGCAAAGCATCCGCGGTCGAGGTTACCTTTCCGGTGCGTCTCGAGCTGGACCCGGGTTCCATCCGACGGGGACGGCCACGCCGCTGATCCTGATGTTTGGTGACACGCGCCGGTGCCGGTCGTAACTTGGGAAAGACACATCCACCCGCGCCGAGGAGAGGCAACCATGCGCAACGACCTCAAGGGACGCTTCGTCTGGCACGAGCTGATGACCAGCGATCCCGACGCCGCCGGAAAGTTCTATACGGATGTCGTCGGCTGGGGGACGCAGCCGTGGGAGGGCGGCGACGGACCCTACACGATGTGGATCAACGGCGAGATGCCGGTCGGCGGGGTGATGCAGCTCCCCGAAGAAGCGAAAGCGGGAGGCGCGCCGCCGCACTGGCTCCCCTACATCGGCACGCCCGACGTGGACGCCACCGCCTCACGCGGCAAGGAGCTCGGCGGCAAGGTGATGGTGCAGCCGATGGACATCCCCGAGATTGGCCGCTTCGCCGTCGTCGCGGATCCGCAGGGCGCCGTTTTCGCCGCCTTCGCATCGGACAACGAACCCGCTGGCGCCGACGATCCGAAAGTGGGAGAGTTCTCCTGGCACGAGCTGATCACCACCGATTACGAAGCCGCCTGGGACTTCTACTCCGAGCTCTTCGGCTGGGAAAAGACCGACGCGATGGACATGGGGGAGATGGGGGTGTACCAGATGTACGGGCAGGGGGGAACTACCTACGGAGGGATGTTCAACAAGACCGCAGAAATGCCGCAGCCGCCCTCGTGGCTCTGCTACGCGCGCGTTCGCGACGTCAACCAGGCCGCCGAGCGGATCAAAGCGAAGGGCGGCAGCGTCCTCAACGGTCCGATGGAAGTCCCCGGCGGGGACATGATCGTGCAGGGGATGGACCCGCAGGGAGCCGCCTTCGCGCTGCACCACACCGCGTCCTGAATCCCCGCTGAAGGTGGGGCAGCCAGTCGGCCGCCCCGTTCCTCAGCCGCGCTGCTGTGTGCGCTTCTTCTGCTCCGCGGCTACGTCCGTCTCCGGCAGGTCCGAGGCGGGTAGCATGTCGCCTTCCTCGGCGGCTTGCTCCGCCTCTTCCGCCGTCATCCCCGCCGCGGCGTAGTCCCGTCCGCGGATCTCGCTCTCGTCGTCTTCGCTGCGTCCCAGGTGCTGCTTGTGTCGTTCCGACATGGTCGTTCGTCATTGGGGAAGTGGTGCACAACGTGATTCCTCTCAGCAACATCCGAACCCCGGCCGCCGCAGCGCTGCTCCTGATGGTCGCCTGTGCGGCGAACGGGCTGCCGCCGCCGCGCGACGAGTTCAGGGGGACCTACTCGACCGGCTTCGAGGTTTCGTCCTTTGAGCCGTGCTCCAGCGGAGAGCAGTGGTGGGTGCTCCCGAGCGAGGATCTGCACGTCGCCTACGAACGAACCGTCGGCGAGAGAGCGAAGTACGCGTACGTTCCAGTCTTCGTGCGGCTGCGCGGCCGGATCGGTCCGGAGGGGCGCTACGGGCATCTGGGTGTCTACCAGCACGAGCTGACCGTCACGGAGGTGCTGGAGATCCGCGAAGCGCCGGAGGGGGATTGTGGCTGAGCGGGAGACGATCGGCTACGCCGACTTCGAGAGGGTGGAGATGCGGGTCGGCCGCGTCGTCCGCGCGGAGCCGTTCCCGGAGGCCCGTAAGCCGGCGCTCAAGCTCTGGATCGATTTCGGCGAGCTGGGCGTCAAGCGCTCCAGCGCGCAGATCACCGCCTTCTACGACGCCGAAGGGCTGGTGGGCGGGCAGGTGATCGCCGTCACCAACTTTCCTCCGAAGCAGATCGCGAACTTCGTTTCGGAGGTGCTGGTGTTGGGAGTGCCCCGGGACGGGGAGGTGGTGCTGCTGGAGCCGGAACGGGAGGTGCCGGT
>JBPCJG010000061.1:0-2914 GCA_051005515.1 Longimicrobiaceae bacterium | reverse complement strand
CGGACGCCGAGCTGCAGGGCGCGCTGGAGACCCGCGTCGCGGGCTTCGCCGGCGACGTCGGGATCTACGCCCACCATCTGCGCACCGGCGCCACCGCGGCGATCCGCGCCGACGAGAAATTTCCCACGGCGAGCATGATCAAGGTCCCGCTGCTCGCCACCCTCTACCAGCAGGTGCAGGACGGCGAGCTGCCTTTCGACACGATGCTTGTCTTCCGCGACTCGCTCCGCTACGCCGATTACGACCTCACCGGCCGCTTCCGCGACAGCACCGCCGTCCCCCTGTCGGAGCTCGCCTTTCTCGCCATCTCCTTCAGCGACAACACCGCCGCGCTCTGGATCCAGTCGCTGATCGGCGGCGGCGCGGCGGCGAACGATTGGCTCGCTGCGCACGGCTTCCGCGACACCCGGGTCAACTCGCGCACTCCGGGGCGGCAGGACGACTGGAAGGTGTACGGGTGGGGGCAGACGACGCCGCGCGAGATGTCCCGCCTGATGACGATGATCCGCCGCGGCGAGGTGGCGTCTCCGGCGGCGTCGGACCGGATGTACCGCACGCTGTCGAGCATCTACTACAACAGCGAGGGATTGTCGCGCATCCCGCCGTGGGTCCAGGTGGCCTCCAAGCAGGGGGCGGTGGACCGCTCGCGTTCCGAAACGCTGCTCGTCAACGCTCCTACCGGAGACTACGTGCTCACCATCATCACCAGGAACCAGCAAGACACCACCTACGCCGCCCACAATGCGGGCTACCGGCTGATCCGCGACGTCTCCGAGATCGTCTGGCGGCACTGGGTCCCCGACTCCCCCTGGGAGCCGCCGGCGGGGATGGAGCGTTTCCGCGGCCCCGGAGACGAGTCGTGAAGCGCCTCGCCGCCGGTTTCCTCCTCCTGCTCACCGCCTGCATGCCGGCCACCCGACCTGTCGCGCCCGCGCCCGAAGCGCCCTTCGACCTGCTCATCCGCGGCGGGCGCATCGTGGACGGCACCGGCAGCCCCTGGTACCGCGGCGACTTGGGCGTGCGCGGCGATCGCATCGCGGCGGTGGGGCTGCTCCCCGGCGCGGTAGCCAGCGATACCATCGATGCCAGCGGGCTCATCGTGGCGCCGGGCTTCATCGACATGCTCGGCCACTCGGAGTACCGGCTGCTCCGCGACGGCCGCGCGATCTCCAAGATCTCGCAGGGGATCACCTCCGAGATCACCGGAGAAGTGACGAGCGTGGTGCCGGTCAACGATAGCACGCTGGCCTCGCTCGAACCGGACACGCGGGAGCTGGTCGGCTGGCGGGACCTGCCCGGCTACTTCGCGCAGCTCGAGAGCGGCGGGACCGCGATCAACGTCGGCACCTTCGTCACCGTCGGCTCGGTGCGCCGCGCGGTGCTGGGCGAAGCGAGCCGCGCGCCGACTTCCGACGAGCTGGCGCGCATGCAGGAGCTGGTCGGCGAGGCGATGCGGGAGGGAGCGATGGGCTTGTCGGTGGGGCTCATCTACGCGCCCGCGTCCTTTGCGAGCACGGATGAGCTGGCGGCGCTCGCGCGGGTGGCGGCGCAGCACGGCGGCGGCTTCGCCGCGCACATCCGCTCGGAGGGCGATCGTCTGGTCGAAGCGGTAGAGGAGGCGATCGAAGTGGGCGAGCGTGCGGGCACCTGGGTGCAGATCCACCACCTCAAAGCGTCGGGGCGGGCGAACTGGGGGAAGATGGAGCAGGCGGTGGCGACCATCGAGGCGGCGCGAGCCCGGGGGCTCGACGTCACCGCCGACCAGTACCCGTACCCGGCGTCGGGGACGGGGCTCGACGCCATCCTCCCGAACTGGGCGCACGCGGGCGGCAACGACTCGCTCCTGCTGCGGCTGCGCGACTCGGAGACGCGCGCCCGGCTGCGCGCGGAGCTGACCGGCGAAGGCGAGAGCGAGGGCTCGGACTGGCGCATCGGTGCCTCGACGGGAGGGCCGCAGGGGGTGATGATCTCGGCCATGTACACGGATTCGCTGAAGCGGTACGAGGGGATGCGTCTCGATGCGGTGGCCAAGGAGCGGGGGCAGGAGGTGGTGGACGCGCTCTTCGACCTGCTCCTGGCCGACCGCGCGCGCAGCGACGCCATCTACTTCTCCATGTCGGAGGGTGACATCGAGACGGCGATGCGGCAGCCGTGGACGATGGTGGGGATCGACGCGGGAGCGCGCGCTGCCGACTCGACGGTGGTCGGCAAGCCGCACCCGCGGGCGTACGGCTCCTTTCCCCGCATCCTCTGCCGCTACGTCCGCGAGCGCCCGGTGCTCACGCTCGAGGACGCGGTGCGCAAGTTCACCGCTCTGCCGGCGGCGCGGGTGGGGCTCGACGAGCGCGGAGTGATCAAGGCCGGGATGTACGCGGACCTCACCCTCTTCGACCCCGAAACGGTATGCGATCGCGGCACCTTCGAGGATCCGGTGCAGCTCCCCGTCGGCATCGAGCACGTGATCGTCAACGGGGTCCCGGTATTGCGTGACGCTGCGCCGACCGGGAATCGTCCGGGGCGGGGGCTCCGGCGGCGGGGAACCTAAACGGAGGAGGGAATCATGACCGAGGACCCGGAGTGTCTTCAGGAAGGGGGTGATGTAGTCGCCGCCACGATCTCTCCGGCGATCGTCACCCCCTCACCCGCTCCGTCCGGCCATCTCGGAACCCGGGTCCGCGTCCGCCAGGCCAACGGCAGGGCCGGAGTCTTCGCCACCCGGCGCATCCCCGCGGGTGCGGAGATCCTCTCGCTGGAGGGTGAACTCGATCCCGTTCCGACGCGCTATTCTGTCCAACTCGGGCAACACGCCCATCTGCGCGAGCCGACGAACGGCCCGACGCCATCTCCCGACACCCCGTGGTGCTTTCTGAACCACGCCTGCGCGCCGAACGCATGGGTAGACGCCGCGGCACGC
>JBPCJG010000060.1:0-5307 GCA_051005515.1 Longimicrobiaceae bacterium | reverse complement strand
ATCCTCTTCACGGGGCTCACCCGCGACGGGACGTTTCTGATCGAGAACGGGCGCATCACGGGCGCGGTAAAGAACCTGCGCTGGAACGAGTCGCCGATCTTTCTGCTGAACAACCTGGAGATGCTGGGGCAGCCCACCCGGGTGAGCGCTTCCGAATCGGGCGAAGTCAGCAGCTCGGTAGTGGTGCCGGCGATCAAGGCGAGGGACTTCACCTTCACGTCGATCTCGGACGCTATCTGACGCCTACGCTCCGCGATTCTCCGCGAGGCACGGACGAGCCGGGCGAACCCCCGTTCGCCCCTACGACCCGGGGGTGGAGCGCGCCGACGAGATCCACTTCCGGTAGCTCGGCAGCTTCAGAAGCTGGATGATGCGGCGGTCTATGGCGCTGCACAGAAGCACCTCGGTGAGCTGATACTGCCCTCGGCGGGTGGTTTCCAGTTCGCTGATGACGTCCTCTGCGAGGTCCAGCAGCTCCGCCCGCGGCAGGGTTTCCTTGTACGCCTCGACCCGCTCCTCGACCCACGCCAGGTAGGCGCGGCGACCGGAACCATGACGCGGCGCCGGTTCCGGAGTGGAAGAAGACGCGGGAGTCGGCGCGTCGGCAGGAAACGTCGCTACGCGGGCGGGCTCTGCCTGCGCGCTCACGGCAGTGAACAGCCCAACAAGTTGGCCAGGGAAGCGGCGCAGGACTCGCAGTAGTCCGCCCCCTTCCGGTCGGTATCCTCGACGGTCACCGAAGGGTACATCGCGCACTCCTCATCGGGGCAGTGGGGAAGCCCCGCCAGGTGTCCGAGTTCGTGCACCGCTTCCGCGAGCACGCGGCGGCTGACCACTTCAGGGCCGACGCCAAGTGCGAGCGGCGCTATTCCGATCACCGCGCAGCGCCCCGTCACCTCCGCCTCTCCAAAGACGAAATCCCGCTCCGGGGCGGAGAGCTCCGCCTCCACCACCCCGAGTACCCAGTCACCCGCAGCGGAATCCTGCCGCTCCGCCAGACGATCGAGCAACTCGCCGGAACCCGGGCGCGGCCCGTACGAAGCTGGCGAGGGAAGCGGGTCTGCGACGAACACCTCGAGCGGCAGGCGCGCGCCGACGCTGGCGCCGAGTCGCTCCAGCTCCGCATTGCCTACGCTTCCGAGCGGCACGACCGTCAACCGGATGCGGCCATCAGGCATCCATCCCGTAGCGGAGCAGCTTGCGGTAGAGTGTGGACGGATCGATGCCGAGCACTTCCGCCGCGCGCGTCTTGTTGCCGCTCTCCGCCTGCAACACCCAGAAGATGTACGCGCGCTCGATGATCTCCATCTCCGGGTTCGGCGGGAGCCGGTCGGAAACCAGAGGTTCGACGGGCTTCTCCGTGATCCGCACGGGGAGCGCCGAAAGCTTGAGCGAGCTGTCGGAAAGCACCGCCGCCCGCTCCAGCGCATTTTCCAGCTCGCGCACGTTGCCTGGCCAGTCGTACGCCTGCAAGGCCGACAGCACCTCCTCGGGGAGCTCAGGCGTCTCCTTGCCGCGGGAGGTGGCGTGATGCTCCAGGAAATAATTCGCCAGCACCGCCACGTCGTCCGCCCGCTCGCGCAGCGGCGGCAGGTGCAGCGTGATCACATTGAGCCGGTAGTAGAGGTCGCTGCGGAAGCCACCCCGTCGGATCTCCTCTTCGAGGTCGCGGTTGGTAGCGGCGATGATGCGCACGTCGACGGGGATGGTTTCGGTGGATCCCACCGGAATCACCTCCCTCTCCTGCAGCACGCGCAACAGCTTGACCTGCGTAGCTGGTGACATCTCCCCGACCTCGTCCAGAAAGAAACTCCCGCCCTTGGCGGCGACGAACAATCCCTGCTTGTCGCGCACGGCGCCGGTGAAGGAGCCCTTGACGTGGCCGAAGAGCTCCGATTCCAGCAGGCTTTCCGGCAACGCGCCGCAGTTGATGGAGACGAAGGGGCCGTCACAGCGGTCGGAGCTGTCGTGGAGGTAGCGGGCGAGCACTTCCTTGCCGGTGCCGGACTCGCCGGAGATCAGCACGGTGGAATCCGTGGGCGCCACCGTTTCGACGAGCTTCAGAACGTCGATGAACGACTTGCTCTTGCCGATCGGCCGCGATACCGCGGAGCGATCGCGGCGCTGGATCTCTTTGCGCAGCGTCTGGTTTTCGGTCTTGAGCTGGCGGGACTCCGCCGCGCGCCTGCAGATCGCGACCAGCTCGTCGTTCGCGAACGGCTTCTGCACGTAGTAGAACGCACCCTCGTTTACCGCGCGCATCGCCGTCTGCAGCGACGCCTGCGCCGTCATCAGGATCACGGGGATGCTCGCGTCCTCCTCCTTGACGGCGAGGAGCACCTCCAGGCCGCTCACCCCGGGCATACGGACGTCGGTGAGGACCACGTCCGGGCGCACCTCGGGGATCTGCTCCAGCGCCTGCTTGCCGCCCACCGCCGTAGAAACCTCGAAGCCTTCGTGGCGGAGCAGGATGCGGAGAGTGTCGAGGATCGCCGTTTCGTCGTCGACGATGAGAATCTTCGCCTGGTCACTCACGCCGGGCTCCCTGTCGCAAGGTTCGCCATCTCTTCGCTGGTGGGAAGGTAGAGAAAGAAGGTGGCGCCGCCTACGTGCGGGGCCTGGTTGTTGTCCACGTACACCGCTCCGGCGTGCGCTTCCACGGCACGTTGTACGAGGGCCAGTCCGAGTCCGGTTCCCCCCGGGCGGAAGGTGACGAAGGGGCTGAAGATCTGCTCGACCGCTTCGGCCGGAACCCCGGGACCGCTGTCGGACACCCTGACCCGGGCGACGCTGGAGATGCCGAGGTCGGGTGAGAGAATATCGGACTCCACCCGCTCCAGCGCCACCTCGACCTGCCCGCCGTCCCCGCTCCATTGCGCGGCGTTCAGCACCAGGTTGAGGAGCGCGCGGTGGAGCAGATCCTCGTCGCCGCGCAGCCGCATCTCCGGCACTTCCGGCGAGAGATAGGAGAGGGTACGGCCTTCAGCGTCGGGATGGGCACGGACCAGCTCCACGGCGTTCCTCACGAGGACAGAAAGGTCGACCTCTTCCGACGGCTGGGCGCGGACGCGGGCGTAATCGATGAACTCGGTCAGCAGCCGGCTCAGGCGGTCCGACTCGCGGATCACCAGGCGCTCCAGCACTTCACGATCTTCCGCCTCCATACGCCCGCCGGAAAGCTGCTCGACCGCGCTGCGGATCGACGCCAGCGGGTTCTTGATCTCATGAGCCAGCGAGGCGGACAATTCGGCTACCGCCTCGAGGCGTTCGGACCGGCGCCGCAGTGCTTCGATGCGCTTCCCTTCCGTGATGTCCTGGAAGATCGCGGTCACCGTCGGGAGCTCTCCCCCGCGCCGTTCCATCACCGTAGTGCTGACTCCGAGGATCTTGCCCCCGCGCTGCGTTTCCTGGGTGGAGTAGCGGGCGATCGGCTTGCGCCCCTGCGCCGAGCGGGAGATCACCGCCCCCATCCCCGGGGCGATCTGATCGAGCTTGGTGAGGACGGGACGACCGAGCCATTCCTGCGGGGAGAGCGACATCAGCTCCGCCGCCGCCGGGTTCAGATACGCCAGCTTGCTCTCGCCGTCGACGATCAGGATCCCGGTGTTCAGGCTCCCCAGGATGTCATCCGTATCGAGCTGCAGGAGGCGCAGCTCCGTTTCGACCTCGCCCAGCACTGCGCCGGTCTGCCGCAGGCGATCGCCGAGGTACCCGGTCACGATCGCCACGGTGGTGAACAGCGCGACCTGCAGCAGCACCGCGCCGTCGAACGCCTGCGAGCTGCTCAGCGCGATCTCGGCCGAGTAGGCAACGCTCGCGAGGATCCCCACCAGGATTCCACCGAGCAGGGGGAGGAGGAGACCGGCCGCGGCAATCACGAGTACGTAGAGTGGAGCGAAGATGCTTTCCCGCCCCCCGGTGAGATGCACCACCGACGTGACCAGCAGCGTGTCCACCAGGAACTGCGTGTAGAGGAACGCATGTCCCGGAGGTCGCCGCCGCAGGTGGGTCTGCCAGAACGAGGCGGCGGTGAAGGCGACCGCGGCGAGGAGCAGCGCCGCGACCGCTCGCCCCGTGTCCTGGAGTGCCACCCCGGCGGCGACGGCCAGTGCGTAGATCGTGGCGGCGAGCGCGATCCGGCCGCCGTACACCCACGCCAGGAGAAGTCGCGGCTCTCGTGAAGCCGGGGCTGTAGGACTGCGCTCGCGCCGGATGGGGCTCACGGCGTGGGAGCCGGGATCGCGCGGCGGTGCCTCACGTACTCGAACAGGGCCGGCAGCAGGGAGATCGCGATGATGACCAGGATCACCAGCCCGAAGTTGTCACGCACGACGGGGATGTTCCCAAAAAAGAAGCCGCCCAGCAGAAAGAGCGTGATCCAGAGTACTCCGCCGCTCACGTTGAAGAAGAGAAACCGCCCGTACTCCATCCGGGCGGCGCCGGCGACGAAGGGGGCGTAGGTCCTCACGATGGGAACGAAGCGGGCGATCACGATGGTCTTTCCACCATACGTCTCATAGAAGCGTTCCGTGCGCCGCAGGTACTCCGTCTTCAGCACCCGGGCGTCCTCGCTGAACACGCGGGTTCCCACGGCGGAGCCGATCCAGTAGTTGACGCTGTCCCCCAGAATCGCCGCGACGATCAGCAGCACCATCAGGAAGACGACGTTCATGGAGCCGTTCGCCGCCAGGGCGCCGGTCGCGAAGAGGAGCGAGTCGCCGGGGAGAAAAGGAGTGACGACCAGACCGGTTTCGCAGAAGATGATCAGAAAGAGCAGCGCGTAGGTCCAGCCCCCGTACGCGACGACGATCTCGGTGAGGTGGGCGTCCAAGTGGATGAAGAAATCCACGAACGTCCGGATCAATTCCATGAAAGGTGGTGTGCTGCGGGAGGACGACAGAGGGAGCAGAAAGCTACGCGCGAAAAAGCCGCCGCGCCACCGGGAGCGGCGCGGGAGGATGGAAGACGCGGAGGACCGATAGGCATCCCGGCCCTCCCGTCCGGCGTCACCGCTTCTTCCGGATCGCGCGGATCAGCGCATCCTTGTTCATCTTGCTGCGCCCTTCTACGTCCAGATCACTGGCCAGGTTGCGCAGCTCGGCTACCGTCCGCTCTTCATACGGCTGGTTCGGGTTCCCCGTTCCCTGCGTGGTCTTGTTGGGAGTCCTTCCCTCCTCCCGCCGCTGCTTGTTCACCGTGCGGGCGGCGATCTCCTTGGCGCGCTCTTCCGACTTTCCGCGCTCCTCCGCGCTCTCCTTGATGTGTTCGTACTGGCGCTCGTCTTTGTTGCTCCACGACGGCATGGCG
>JBPCJG010000059.1:0-8828 GCA_051005515.1 Longimicrobiaceae bacterium | reverse complement strand
TTCTCAGCTTCATCCTTTGCGGGAACCAGCACCGACACGTCCACTGCACCGCGATGGCCAGACCCCACGACGGGGACCACTTCCGTTGGCGTAATGATGCCAAGAGGGGGAAAGGAGGCCGGCGCCGGGGGAGGGCGCATCGCCATACTCAGACGCGCTTGCGCATCCGCGCCGACAAGACGCCTAACTGATCCCTGTACTTGGCGACGGTGCGTCGGGCGATGTTCACACCGCTTTCACGCAACACATTCACGATGGCCTGGTCGGTGAGCGGGTGCTTCGCGTCCTCGTCCGACACCAGCTTCTCGATCTGCGCTTTGATTCCGCGTGCCGAGACGTCCTCACCGCCAGTGGTGGAAAGGCCGGAGGAGAAGAAAAACTTGAGCGGGAGCACGCCTCGCGGCGTCTGCACGTACTTCTCGTTCGTCACGCGGCTGACGGTGGATTCGTGCATGTTGATCACTTCGGCGACTTCCCGCAGCGTGAGCGGCTTCAGAAATTGTACGCCGCGCTCGAAAAACTCGCGCTGCCGATCCACGATGAAGTTCATGACCTTCAACATCGTCTGGCGTCGCTGCTCGATCGCCTGGATCATCCAGTTGGCGGAGTTCAGCTTGTTGGAGATGAACTCTTTGTTGTCACCGACGAACTTCTTCTTGTCCTGGGCGATCTCCCGGTAGGTGCGCGACAGTTTCAGCCGGGGCAGGCTGGTGTCGTTCAGGAAGACCAGGTAGTCGAGATCGATCTTGTCGACGATCAGATCGGGGATGATGTAGTTGTCGCCGTGGTTCGCGTACTTCAGCCCCGGCTTGGGATCGAGCTTCGCCACCTCGTCGGCGGCGTCCTGTACCTGCCGCGGGGTGATGGCGAGCTCTTTGGAGATCTCCGACCAGCGGTGATTGATGAGCTGGTCGAAATACTCCGAGACGATGCGGTGGGCGAGCGTATCCTCGAGCAGCGCGTCGACCGCTCCCGACTCCGCCTCGGATCCGTCTCCGGCACGGGTCAGCTCCTGGTGGGCCGCATCGCGAAGCTGCAGCAACAGGCACTCCCTCAGCTCGCGGGCTCCGACCCCGGCCGGATCGAACGCCTGCACCGTGCGCAGCATCGCGGTGGCCTCGTCCACCGTGAACGGGCGCGACTCGTCGAGGGTTTCCGCCCACTCGGCTTCTCCGTCCTGGAGAAAGTCGTTGAGGGCGACGACGACGTCCTCCAGTGGGCAGGAAAGATAGCCGTCGTCGTTGATGTTGCCGATGATCTCCTCGCCGAGCAGGATCTCGCGGGGCGAGACCCGCAGCAAGGTGAGCTGATCGTGGAGGTGGTCGGCCAGGTCGCGGCTCGCCACCGACACCGGCTCGAAGTACTCCCGCTCCTCATACTCCTCCCGCCGGCCTCCGGCCTCGAAGCCGTTCAGGAGGATCTCCTCCCAGTCGATCTCGTCCTCTTCCTCTTCCTCCTGCTGTTCCGGCTCCTCCTCCATCTCCGCTTCGATCATCTCGAGGAACGGGTTGTTGAGAAGTTCCTGCTTCAGGTGCGCCTGCAGGTCGAGCAACGGCATGTAGAGGAGATCCATCGCCTGATACAGGCGAGGGTTGATCTTCATCTCCTGTTTGAGGGCCGTTCCCTGGTAGAGTCCCGTTTTCATGGCTGTTCTCGCTGGTCGGGCGGTTCGTACCGACCGCGCATGCGCGCCGTCAGCGTCGGCCCGAGATAGATCTCCGCGACTTCTTCGTTCCAGACGAGCTCCCGGACGCTGCCGGCCACCCGTACTCGCCCATCGTACATGATGTAGGCGCGATCTACGATGTCGAGCGTTTGCTCGACGTTGTGATCGCTGATCAGCACGCCGATCCGGCGGTGCCGGAGGTCTGCGACAATCTGCTGGATGTCGTGGACGGCGATGGGATCGACCCCGGCGAAGGGCTCGTCGAGCAGCATGAAGCGCGGCCGCGTGACCAACGACCGGGTGATCTCCAGGCGCCGCCGTTCGCCTCCCGAAAGGGCGTACGCTTTGGCGTCACGCAGCCGCTTCAATCCCAGCTCGTCCAGAAGATCTTCCAGCCGCTCCTGCTGCTCCCGCCGCGGCAGGTCCATCATCTGGAGGATCGCGAGGACGTTCTCCTCCACCGTCAACTTCCGGAAGATCGACGGCTCCTGGGCGAGATACCCGATGCCGCGGCGCGCGCGGCGGTACATCGGCACACCGGTGAGGTCTTCGCCGCCGAGGTACACCTTGCCGGCGTCGGGCTTGATCAGCCCGACCACCATGTAGAAGGTGGTGGTTTTCCCCGCTCCGTTCGGTCCCAGCAGCCCGACGATCTCACCCTCGGCGAGCTCCAGGTCGACCTGGTTCACTACCCTGCGCCCGCGGTAGCTCTTCACCAGCCCTCGCGCCGCCAGCGAGAGCGCTCGCGAGGTCGGCGCCAGGGCCGGGGGATCGGGGGCGAGGCCGACAGTCACCGTAGCCCCGCGGGCGTGGGTGGAGCGGATGCGGGAGGCGGCTGCCCGGAAGCGACCGGTTCGAGATACAGGCCGCGCTCGAGCCCTTCGATCCGCGCCAGATCCAGCTCACCGGCTTCGAACGCCAGCTCGATGATGCTGCCGGACACGTAGTTCAGTTCCGGAGGGCCGCTCGACGCCCCCGCCGTTCCGGCGCCGTCGTCGGCTACCCGATACAGCGAGCGCGCCCCGCCTCGTGCGACCAGCCGCCGCAGCTCGACCTCCTCCTTCTCCCGGGGGGCGGTCGAGTCGGCCGGTGCGGGCAGCGCCGCGGCGATGGACTTCGGCGCGAAGAAGCCGGTGAGCGTATCACCGCTGATCCAGTCGCGGTCGACCGCCCCCGGCGGAGCGCCCAGGGTAACCGCGGGGGAGCCATCGGGCAGCGTGTCGAACGCTTCCCCGTACGCCTCTCCGACCGCGATCACGCGGTCGAGCTGCTGCCCGGGGAGCAGAGCGTCGAGCGAATCGGCGGTGATCCGGAACGTCGTCGCGGTGGCGACGGGCCGCTTCCCTTCCCCGCCACGCAGAGCCACCATCCGCTGCAGAGAATCCGCCTCGAAGAAAAGCAGAATTTCCGGTCCGTCCACCCGCAGCTCCTCGGCCGTGAGCGCGGCGTCGCCGCGGGAGGTGACCTGCCGGATCTGCCCGCCGGGAATCGCCGCATCGATGGTGGACCCGGAAAGATCGAAGCGCTCGCCCACCACCTTCGCGTTGCCGCGCGACACCACCTGATCGACGACTCCGCCGGCGAGCCGGGCGTCTACGGCGTCTCCCGAAAGCGTCACCGGATCGCCGACCGTGCGGGTTATGCGGGCATTGCGTCGCAGCTGCAGCGTCCCGACAGCGGCGTCGTAATCGACCTGCGCGGCCGCCGCGTCGAGATCGCTGCGGCGGATCACCACGTTGCCGACCGCGGTGAAACGATCCTGCCCGACGCCGTCGACCCGATCGGCGTCGATCTCCAGCGGCTCGCGGTTCGCTCCCGACTCAGGTACCACCGTCAGATGAGGTCGCTGCCCGGCCGCGATTCGGGCGAGCGTGCGAGCACCCATGGGTCGAAAATACTCCAACTCCGGACCCCGCAGCGTCGACTGCCGCGTCTTGTCGCTGAACACCACGCTGCCGGTGGCGTAGAGCCGGCCCGTCGAGGTGGTGTAGGTGGCCTGCTGCGACGTCAGGCGGCGGTTGGCGTCTTCGTACTGAACGTTGCCGGTGATGTCGATCTCGCGGGTGATGCGGTCGATCACAGCGGAGTTGCCCCGCAGCTCCGAGCCGCTCTGGCAGCGCACCAGAAAGGCGCTGCGGACGTAGATCAGGTCGCCCCGCACGTCGACGTCGGGCTGTACGGTCGGGTCCAGGTCACAAAGGTCGCCGTCCTGTGCGGCCATCGCCGTCGCGGAGACGGCGCCGAACGCGGCAACGGAGAGCAGCGCTCGGAGCAACTTCAAAACGACGTCTCCGACGAGCCGGTGCGAATTCCCCCGGAGGTCGAGGCACCCTTGATCTGCACGTTCTCGAACTTCGCGTCGGATTCGAAGCTGGTGCCGCGGTATACCGTCGAGCCCTCGCGGCTCGTGGTAGGCAGATCACTCCAGATACGATCTGATTCCAGATCGTAGTGCAGTTCCTCGGTTTCGATCCGGCGCTGCCTGCCGTTGGCGTTCACGTCGAGGATCACGTTGCCGCGGGCGATCATGCTCCCCGCGCGGAAGGCGTACTCCCCCGTCCGCGACGTCAAGCGGCCCGACGGCTGTCCGTTTACATCGTAGAACTCCAGATTCACACCGACCAGGTCGGCCCGGTTCTGCGACTCCTTGAAGAAAGCGGTGTCGGCCCGCAGCGTCGCTTCGCGCACGCCGTCGCGGGTCACCTGGTGGGTCATCCCGTAGATGATCTGGTCGGCGGCGAGCCGCTCGTTCGCGCCCGCTTCCACGGGAACGGTCGATTCTCCGGAGCAGGCGGTCACCCCCCAGAGCAGGACCAACGGGAGCAGCCGATGTCGGTAACGCGTCATACCGCCCCCGCGCGCATCAGGTCGTGGAGGTGAACGATGCCGATCACCCGTCCCTCGTCGAGGACGGGCAGCGCCATTACACCCGTCCGCTCCATCGTCCCGACGGCCGCCGCGGCGAGCTCGTCCGGCAGCGCGACCCGGGGGGCTTTCGTCATGACCTCAGATACGGTGATGCCGAAGAAGTGTTCCTCGCGTTCCATCAGCCGGGTGAGGTCTCCGGAAGTGACGACGCCGAGCAGCTCTCCGTCGTCGCCGACCACCGCCACCGTGCCGCGTTTCTCGGCCAGGAGCACCACGCACTCCCGCATGCTGGCGTCGGGCCCGAGGAGCGGCAGCGCCTCCTCGACCATCACGTCGCGGACCCGGAGCAGCAGCCGCCTGCCCAGCGCGCCGCCGGGGTGGATGCGTGCGAAGTCGTCCGGTCCGAAGCCGCGTCTCCGCAGCAGCGCCACAGCCAGGGCATCGCCGAGCGCCATCGCCGCCGTGGTCGAAGAGGTGGGAGCCAGGTCGTGGGGGCACGCCTCCTCGGCCACCGAACAGTCGAGCACGACGTCCGCGAGACGGGAGAGGGTGGAGCCCGCGGTTCCGACCAGCGCCACCGTGTGCACCCCGATGCGGCCGAAGTACGCCAGGAGCGGCCGCAGCTCCTCCCCTTCCCCGCTCTTGGAAAGGAGGACCGCGACGTCACCGGGCCGCACCAGTCCGAGGTCGCCGTGCAGCGCCTCGACCGGATGGAGAAAGGTGGCGGGGGTGCCGGTGGAGCTGAGCGTCGCCGCCAGTTTGCGGCCGACGAGGCCCGACTTGCCGATCCCGGCGACCACGACGCGACCCGTCGCCGCCAGCACCGTCTCCACCGCCGCCGCGAAGGGCTCTCCGATGCGCTCCGCGAGCGCCGCGACGGCCTCCGCCTCCATGCGCAGCACCCGGCGCGCGTCCTCCAGCACTTCATCGCTGGAGGGGTGCCGCGTGCTGCGGGTCAGCAGCGCCTCAGCCAACGGCGGCGGCCTCCTGCCGCGCCACCCAGCGGTCGACCGCCGCCGCGCGCTCGCCCCGGGCGTCGAGCAGCGCCTCCGCCAGCTCGCGCACGGCGCCTTCGCCGCCGCGGCGGGTCGACACCCAAGCCGCCGCGGCGCGCACCTCGTCCACCGCGTTGGCCACCGCGCAGGGGAGCCCCGCGCGACGCAGGACGGGCAGGTCGGCGAGGTCGTCGGCGAGGCAGGCGACCTCCGCCCAGTCGAGCCCCCGCCGCGCGCGCAGCTCCTCGACGACGCCGAGCTTCGCGGTGTGGTCCTGGTGGCACTCGTCGATGCCCAACTCGGCCGCGCGTATGCGGACCGCGGCCGATTCGCGCCCGGTCACGATGGCGACCTCTACGCCGCATTCCTGGAGCAGCCGGACCCCCAGGCCGTCCGTGATCCCGAAGCGCTTCAGCTCGATCCGATTCCCCGCCCCGTCAGCCCCGAGGTAGACGCCGCCGTCGGTGAGCACGCCGTCGACGTCGAGCACCAGCAGGCGGACGTCGCGCGCGGGCTCGAGGGGGAGCATCACCTCAGGCATGAACCGGCGCCGGGGCGATCGCCGCCCGCAGCGCGAGCACCGTCTCCAGCAGCGGCTCGAGCCGGTCGAGGGGGAGCATGTTGGTGGCGTCCGACGGCGCGGTCGCCGGCTCCGGATGCACCTCCAGAAAGAGGGCGTCGGCTCCCGCGGCGGTCGCGGCCCGCACCAGGGCGGGAGTGTGCCGCGGATCGCCGCCGCTCACCCCTGCCCCCCTGCCGGGCCGCTGCACCGAGTGCGTCCCGTCGAAGACCGCCGGGGCGTCGCACGCCTCGCGCAGCTCGGCGAACGAGCGCATGTCGACCACCAGGTTCCCGTACCCGAAAAAGGTGCCGCGCTCCGTGACGGCGACGCCCTCGGCTCCGGCCCGGCGCAGCTTTTCCGTCGCCCCACTCATCTCGGCGGGAGCCATCCACTGCCCCTTCTTCACGTTCACCGGCCGGCCGGTGCTTCCCGCGGCCTCGAGCAGGTCGGTCTGGCGGCAGAGAAAGGCGGGGATCTGCAGCGCGTCCACGACGTCGGCGACGGACGCGCACTGGGCCGCCTCGTGCACGTCGGTGAGGAGCGGCAGCTCCGAAGCATCGCGGACGCGCTCGAGCATCCGGAGGCCCCGTTCGATCCCCGGTCCGCGGGGCGAACCGAAGGACGATCGGTTCGCCTTGTCGAACGACGCCTTGTAGATGATGGCTATGCCCTGGCGGCGAGCGATCTCCGCCAATTCCTCGGCGATGCGGAGAGCCACGTCGTTGTCCTCCAGCACGCAGGGGCCGGCGATCAGAAAGAAGCCGCCCGTCGGCTGGAAGAGCGCGCCCGGATCGGTGGCGCTCACGCTCCCGCTCCCACCGCGTGCGGCTCGGTTCGGGGATGGTGGACACCATCGCGTCGCTGCACCGCGGCGGCGATGAACGACGCGAACAGCGGGTGCGGATGGTCGGGACGCGACTTCAACTCGGGATGGAACTGGCTCGCGACGAACCAGGGGTGATCCGGGATCTCGATCATCTCCACCAGGTTGCCGTCCGGCGACGTCGCGCTCACCACCATGCCGTGCTCGGCGAGCGCGTCGCGGTAGCGGTTGTTGACCTCGTAACGGTGGCGGTGGCGCTCGGAAATCTCCGTGGATCCGTAGATCTCGGCAGCCCGCGATCCGGGGAGAACGCGGCCGGTGAAGGCGCCCAGCCGCATGGTGCCGCCGAGATCGGTGATCTCCCGCTGCGAGTTCATCAGGCAGATCACCGGATCGGCGCTCGCTTCGTCCCACTCCGCCGAGTGCGCGTCGGGGAGTCCGCAGACGGCGCGGGAGAACTCGATGATCGCCGTCTGCAGCCCCAGGCAGATGCCGAAGAAGGGGAGCTCGTTCTCGCGGGCCCAACCGATCGCGTCGAGCATCCCCTCCACCCCGCGGACGCCGAAGCCGCCGGGGATCAACAAGCCGTGGTAGCGGCCGAGGATCGCGGCGTCGCCCTCGCCCTCGCCCTCGAAGTCCTCGGACGAGAGCCAGTCGATACGCACGGAAACGTCGTTCGCGATGCCGCCGTGCACCAGCGCTTCCTGCACCGACTTGTAGGAGTCCACCAGCGCCACGTACTTGCCTACCACGGCGATGCGCACCTCGCCGTTGCGCGGCCGGCGGATGCGCTCCACCAGGGTGCGCCACTCGAACAATTCCGGCTTCGCCGTGTCCAGCCCCAGCTTGGCGGCTATCAGCTCGTCGAGGTGCTGCTCGTGGTACTCGAGGGGGACGGCGTAGATGCTGTCCACGTCGCGGGCGGCGATCACCGCGGCGACGTCCACGTTGGTGAAGAGCGCGATCTTGCGCCTCAGCTCCGGATCGATCGGGTGCTCGCTGCGGCAGATCAAGACGTCCGGCTGGATTCCGATCTCCATCAGCTCGCGCACGGAGTGCTGCGTCGGCTTGGTCTTCAGCTCCCCCGCCGCCGCGATGTAGGGGAGCAGCGTGAGGTGGACGAAGAGCGTGTGCTCGCGGCCGATCTCCTGCCGATACTGGCGGATCGCTTCCAGAAAGGGGAGCGACTCGATGTCGCCCACGGTCCCGCCGATCTCGGTGATCACCACGTCGTGCGCGGGAGCGAGGCGTCGGATCGCTGCCTTGATGGCGTCGGTGATGTGGGGGATGACCTGCACGGTGGCGCCGAGGTATTCGCCGCGGCGCTCGCGCGTGATCACGTCCTGGTAGATCCGCCCGGTGGTGATGTTGTTTGCCTGCGAGAGCGAAGCGCCGATGAAGCGCTCGTAATGCCCGAGGTCGAGGTCGGTCTCGGCTCCATCGTCCGTGACGAAGACCTCGCCGTGCTGGAAGGGCGAAAGGGTCCCCGGATCTACGTTGATGTAGGGATCGAACTTCTGGATGGTAACCTTGAGCCCGCGCTCTACCAGCAGCCGGCCCAGCGATGCCGCCGCGATCCCCTTGCCGAGGGAGGAAACCACGCCGCCGGTAACGAAGATGTACTTGGTGGGACTTGCTCTGCTTTCGCTCATGCGTCCGCGTACGCTGGGGCGTGTCGCTGCTGGGTTACGAGCCGTTCCGCGCTGAGGGCGTCTTCAGCCGTGTCGATCCCCCCGTGCAGCGGAGCTTCCACGACCGCGACTCCGATGGGGATGCCGGCCGCGAGGGGGCGGAGCTGTTCGAGGCGCTCGATGCGCTCGAGGGTTCCTTCGGGCAGTCCCACCCAGCGGAGCAGGGCGGCTCGACGGTACGCGTAGACGCCCAGGTGCCGGAGAAAGGGGGTGTGCGCGAGCA
>JBPCJG010000058.1:0-6523 GCA_051005515.1 Longimicrobiaceae bacterium | reverse complement strand
CTTTCGTCGCCGGGTGCGCCCGGCGGCTCGTCGACAACGGGGTCTTCCGCGACGGCGCCTTCGCATCTCCCTGGGCCGAGACCGGCGACCACGACCGCAGCTTCTGGAACGACGCGGACGTGGCGGCGGGATCGCTCTGCCGACGGATCACTCCGGAGGGAGAGATCGAATGGGCGGCCCCGGGGGAGTGGACCAAACGCTACGACTATGTTGAGAAAGTGCCGAGAACGGGCCTCGCGATCCCGTACATCGTTCCGGACGAGGTAGAGCCGGAGATGAACGGCGTCGGCGAAGTGGAAGAAATCGATCCCGGCAGCGAAGAAGCGGAAGACACGCCGCCGGATGGAGAGCAGCCGCCCCTGCCGTGGCGCAGGATGCCCGCGCTCGGAACACTGCGCTCGCCGCGACGGGTGCCCTCCGCGAAGCGCGCGCCGCGACCGCGCTCCGGCTTCGGCTCGGAGCTGGCCAACCAGCCGCTTGGCGGCAGGGAGCTGTTCCCCGATGTCCAGTGGCTCGGCTAAGCGTCGATATCCATCTCGCAGGCGATCAGATCTGCCAGTGTTTCCCGCCGCCGCACCAGCGTCGCCCGGTCACCATCGACCAGGATCTCTGCCGGGCGCGGACGCTGGTTGTAGGTGGAGGCCATCGAAAAGCCGTACGCCCCCACCGCCAGCACCGCGATCAGCTCTCCCGGCTCGATCTCCTCGAACTCGCGATCGAGCGCGAGAAAATCTCCCGTCTCGCAGATCGGGCCTACCACGTCGGCCCGCATCCGCGGCCGATCCGGGTGACGCAGCACCGGTTCGACGCCGTGGAAGCCCGCGTAGTGGCTGGGGCGTAGCAGGTCGTTCATCCCCGCGTCCGTCACCAGGAAGCGCTTGCCCCCACCTTCCTTGACGTAGAGCACTCGGGCGAGCAGAACCCCGGCCTGGCCGACCAGATAGCGACCGGGTTCGACGATCAGGCGCAGCTCCCGCCCCGCCAGCCGTGGCAGGACCGTAGCGGCGAAGGTCGTGGCGCTGACCCCCTCCTCCTCCCGGTACGAGATACCGAGTCCGCCGCCGAGGTCCAGCAGCTCCAGCGAGATTCCCTCGCTCGCGAGCGAATCCACCACGCCCAGCACCTGGTCGAGGGCGAGCGCGTACGGCTCGGGGGTGAGGATCTGCGAACCGATGTGCAGGTCGATGCCGCGGACGTGGATCCCGGGCAGGGAGACGGCGTGCCGGTAGATCCTCAGCGCGTCGGCGATCGGGATGCCGAACTTGCTCCCGGCGTGCCCCGTGCGCGTGTAGGCGTGAGGCGTGGGCGAGTCGATGGCGGGATTCACCCGCAGCGCGATCGGGGCGCGGTACCCGGACGCCGCCGCCAGCCGTGACAGCGTTTCCAGCTCGCCTTCGGACTCTACATTGAAACAAAGGATCTGCGCCTCCAGCGCAGCCGTCAGCTCCCGCTCCGTCTTGCCGACCCCGCTGAAGACGATGCGCTCTCCGGGGATGCCGGCAAGGTGGGCGCGGTGCAACTCGCCGAGGGATACGATGTCGGCCCCGGCCCCCTCGGCAGCGAGTAGCCGGAGTATCGCCAGATTGCCATTCGCCTTGACCGAGTAGGCGATCAGGTGGGGGTGCGGCGCCAGCGCCCGCGCCATCTCCCGGTACGCGCCGCGGATCGCGCCGGCGCTGTACACGTAGAGCGGCGTATCCCAGCGCTCGGCCAGCTCCGGCAGGGCGGCCTGCTCACAGTGGAGCAGCCCGCCCTGGCGCGGAAAGCCGGCGAACTCGGACGTAGCTAGTACGCCTTCGCCCACAGGGCTTCGTCGACCGAGACGCCTCCGCAGGCGATGCAGCGCTCCGGCGCCTCCGCCGAGCGGAACTCCGCGTCCGGGAGGACGCGGATGGTGGCGCGAGTCTCCTCCTTCACCTTCGCCTCGCAGCCGGCGGAACCGCACCAGCCGGTGTAGACGAACCCGCCGGACCCCTCCATGATCTCGCGGAAACGGTCGTAGCTCTCGACACCGCGGTGCGAGTTCGCCTCACGGCGTTCTCTGGCTTGTTCCAGCAGCCGGTGCTGGAACGCCTCCAGCCGCTGGGGGATGAGCGTGATCGCGTCGTGTTCGGAGAGAAAATCCTTTCGGTCACGACCCTCCTCCACGATGCGGGTTACGAGCACCACCTGACCCTTTTCGAGGTCGCGCGGGCCGATCTCCACCCGCAGCGGCACCCCCTTCCCCTCCCACTCGTAGTATTTGGCACCCGGACTCAGGTTCTCCCGGTCGTCGATGTGCGTGCGCACGCCCGTCAGCGCGCCGGCGATCTCCCGCGCTTTCGCTTTCGTCGCGGCGCGGTCTTCGTCGCTCCGGCCGATGGGGACGATGACGACCTCGTGCGGCGCGAGGCGGGGCGGGAGCACCAGGCCGGCATCGTCTCCGTGCGTCATCACCAGTGCCCCGACCATGCGGGTCGAGGTGCCCCAGGAGGTGTTCCAGGCGAACTCCTCGGCGCCGGATTCGCTGGCGAAGGTGAGGCCGAACTGGCGCGAAAAGTTCTGCCCGAGATGGTGCGACGTGCCCGCCTGAAGCGCGCGGTTGTCCTGCATCAGCGCTTCGCAGGCATAGGTGCGGACCGCGCCCGGAAAGGTTTCCGAGGGAGTCTTGACCCCGGTCACCACCGGCATCGCCATCCACTCCTCCATGAACGCCCGGTAAACGCCGAGCATCCGCAGCACCTCCTCGAACGCCTCGTCTTCCGACGCGTGTGCCGTGTGCCCCTCCTGCCAGAGGAACTCCGTGGTGCGCAGAAAGAGCCGCGTGCGCAGCTCCCAGCGCACCACGTTCGCCCACTGGTTCATCAGAATCGGCAGATCGCGGTAGCTCTGCACCCACTTCGCGAACATCTCGTAGATGATCGTTTCCGAGGTGGGGCGGATGATCAGCGGCTCCTCGAGCTTCGACTCCGGATCCGGGATCAGCGCCGCGGCTCCGCTCTCACCGGTCGCCTTGAGCCGGGTGTGGGTGACGATCGCCATCTCCTTCGCGAAGCCCTCGATGTGCTCGGCCTCGCGGGCGATGAACGACTGGGGGATGAAGAGCGGGAAGTATGCGTTCTCGTGCCCGGTTTCTTTGAAGCGCCGGTCGAGGTCGTCGCGCATCAATTCCCAGAGACGGTAGCCGTAGGGGCGGATGACCATGCACCCGCGCACCGGCGAATAATCGGCGAGCTCGGCGCGGAGGACCACCTCGTTGTACCAGGCGCTGAAGTCCTCGGCGCGAGGGGTGAGCGCTTTATCTTTGGCCATCTTTAGACACGCAGAAAGTCCGTTCGAGTATTCGAGTCATCGAGCACAATCAGCTTCCGATCTCGTCGAGAGGGGTGCGCTCCTCGTCGCCGGTCCGCATGTCGCGGACGACGCCGACGCCGGCGGACAGCTCATCGGGTCCGAGCACGATCGCCCGCCGCGCGCCGAGGGCGTCGGCGTTGCGGAACTGCTTCCCCACCCCCTGCCTGACGAAGCCGTACTCGACCGACGCCCCCGCCTCGCGGAGGCGGTGGGCGAGACCGAGCGCCGCTGCGCGCTCGTCGTCGGTCACGATCACCAGATAGTAGTCGATCCCGGCGCTTCCCTCGGGGAGCAGCCCCCGATCCGCGAGCAGCTCCCCCAGCACCACGTCTCCCATGCCGAAGCCGAGCGCCGGCAGGTCAGCTCCGCCGACCCTGCGCAGCAGATCGTCGTAACGACCGCCGCCGGCGATCGCGCGCAGCTCGCCGCGCGCGTCCCACAGCTCCCAGACGATGCCGGTGTAGTACGCCAGCCCCCGGACCACGGAAAGGTCGAAGCGGACGAAGTCGCGCACGCCGATCGCCTCCAACAGCGCGAAGTAGTCGCGCAGGCGAGCGACCTCCTCGGCCACGCCGGGGCGGCTCCCGTACTCGGAGCTGACCGACTCCCAGTCGCGGCGGCGGAAGAGCTCCAGCACCCGCTGGGTAGTCTCCGTCTCCAGGTACGCCTCGCCGGTGAGCCGGGCGGCGATCGCCTCCTCGGGCTGCCGCTCGAGCTTGTCGACGATGTTGTAGACGAGTGTGAGCGCCTCCTCGTCGACACCGAGGTTCAGCAGCAGGGCACGCAGCAGCTTCCGGTCGGAGACGCGCGCCACCACATCGCGTTCCGTGAGGCCGAAGGCGCGGAGCACGTCGATCGCGCAGGCCAGCAGCTCCGCATCGGCGCCGACCCCCGCTTCGCCGACGATGTCGACGTTGAGCTGGAAGTGCTCCCGCAGGCGGCCGCGCTGCTGGCGCTCGTAGCGGAAGAGCTGGGGGACGCTGACCCATTTGATCGGCTTGCGGAGGCCGTTCGCCCGGGCCGCCACCATGCGTGCGAGCGTCGGCGTCATCTCCGGCCGCAGCGCCACCTCCCGCTCGCCCTTGTCGGTGAAGCTGTAGAGCTGCTGGACGATCTCCGGCCCCGACTTCTCGACGTATAGGTCGAGCTCCTCGAGCGGCGGACCGTCGTACTCCCGAAAGCCGTAGCGGCGCGCTACCTCGCGCCACATCCGGACGATATGGTCGCGGACGGCGAAGTCTTCCGGGTAGAAGTCGCGGAAACCGGGGAGGGCGTTGTGGTTCGGCACGGCGCGCAATGTGGGCCCGGGGGCGGGGGGACGGCAAGGTTCGGCCCTGGGTGCGGAGCTGCCAAAAGCGCCTACTGGCGAACGCGACCTCCTCCACCTATTCCTGAAGCCGCCCGGGAACACGGAGATGCGACGGACAACCTACGACAACGACGACCTGCCGTCGCAGCTCAAGCTGCCGACGGGGCTACGGGTGACCTATGGCTACCCCTCGGACGCACCGCAAGGCGTCGATCGCCTACAGCGTCGGCGCGCTGGACGACGTCTTCGGCGCCGGCTACCTGCACGGCTCGCGCGGCGAGCTCCTCGAGCGGATGAACGTCTTCGGCGACACCAGCCGCACCTTCTTGCACGACGACCAGGGCCAGCTCACCCGCTGGCAGGAGTACGCCAACACTAAGCTACCGGGAGAGGAGGACCAAGCATCGTCATCGCGTGTGAGGCGAAGAGGGGACCCATCACCTCCGGTGACGGGCTCCCCATCTCAGCCAACGCGCCTAAGAACGACTCCATCTGCCCGGTGGGCTGAAACGCCATGATGAGACGCCCCTCTCCCTCACTTGATGTGCGCCCACACGTGCGGGACCTCGCGCGGGGCGAAGACGGAATCCCCTGGGCCGACGTCTATCCGGTAGACCCCTCAAGAACGTAGAACCACTCGTCCTGCGCGCGGTGGACAAGGCGCGGGGAGCCTCCCTTTGCCTCGTCGGTATGCTCGATGATGTAGAGGTCGTCGGCAATGTCGCCCGGCGGCACCTTCGCGTCGATACGGAGGCCACCGAAGACGTTGCGCGGGTGGCCCGTGCGGTCCTGGCCTGCTCGGACGAGCGTGCCAGCGTGCCTTCTCTGGGCGAGCGACGCGCGGGCGCAGAGGCGCACGAGGCGAGGGGTGCTGCCGCAGTGCGGTGAGCAGGAAGGCACGGCGTTCGATGGCACGCATGGCGGGAGTCTCGGATGGTGGAAAGGACGCAGAACGACTCAAACTCAGGCCAAGGGGGCGCAGGCGCACGTGCTGAAGCTACTCTGAAAGTATGGTGCGCCCTCCGTCGCCTGCAGCGACGTGTTGGGCGGCATAGGCCCCGCTGACGTGCCGAATTCGCCACGCGACAATCGCGCCGATACCTGCTCCGGGCAATGCGACGGCAGCATGGAGGATACCAAATACCGATTCGCCCTCCAGCCGCAAGAGGGGTACGACGAGTAGCCACATCGCCAGTGTCCCCACAGCAGCACCAACGATGATCGCACCCTTGGACGTACGCGTCAACGGACGTGCCACGCCGAGTGCCGCGCTACCAAGCACTCTCGCGAGGACGTAGAATGGAAAAATGGAAAAGACTTCCCAGAACTGCCGTGTGCGGTTGCGGTCAGCAGCAGTGCCGAGCCCGAGGATAGCCGCCACGGCTAAGCTCATCAGGCCGAATACGCAAGTAACAGCAGCCATGAACAGGCCGCCAACGGTACCCCAGCGAAGGTCCGCGATTAACCCGCTCGGAGCGGGGCTGAATGGCCCTGCGCCCATACGCTCAGCGGCACGTCGCTGCCATTTCGCGCGGCTTTTTCGTCCCATCGTCAGTGCCTCACCTCAAGCAAGCCGCCCAACGCCTGAATTAAGCCGACCCGCGAAGCGGGTTCGGCTTGAATGAATTGTTAGACGTCACGTGCCGAGGTGTCTACGCCTATGAAGCCGCCGTCCTCAAACCGTGCGCGGAAGTTCTCCTTGTTGCACCCAGTCATCTTGCCGCAGTGCGGGCACTGAGCAAGATTATTGAAAAGTGAAATGTTTCACAGGGGATGAGACAATCTGGGGCGGAAAGAGTTTGCGGTTCCGATTGGCGGGGAGCGAAGTTGAATGCAGCTCTCACGCGGAGGGAATCGATGCAAAAGCGCAGAAGTTTCACG
>JBPCJG010000057.1:0-9228 GCA_051005515.1 Longimicrobiaceae bacterium | reverse complement strand
ATGGAGCCGGGGACGAACAACTTCTCCGGGTCGCGGACCGAAACCTCGCGCACCATCCCCATCTCCACCGGGAGACGTGACGCCGACCCCAGGGTGATCAGCGTGCCGCCGCTGTGCACGAAATCGCGCAGGGCGGCGAGCCCCTCGTATCCCATCCCTCCGGTCATGTCGGCGGTCGAATCCGGGTAGCCCTGCGTCGGAAAGTCGGGGGTCTTCGTGTAGGAGAGCGGGCGGTACTTGGTGTCCACGCCGAGCAGGATCGACTTGCCGTCGGCGCGGGAGCCCTGGCTCGGGAAGAGGATCACGTCGAAGTTGGCGCGCAGTGGCGTGCGGCGGACGCGGTCTTCCGACAGGTAGGTGTAGGGGACGCCCAGTTGGTCGAGCGTATAGCGCACCCAGCCGTCGTCCTGCGTATAGCGCCAGCTGTGCAGCAGCGCGATGCGCGGCAGGTCGAGCGCGTGGCGGCGGACGCGGCGCACGGCGCCGTCGGAGGCGCCCACCAGCTCCAGGCCGAGGTCGCGCGCGATCCCTTCCAGCCGGTCGCGGCCGGCCGAGCCCGGGATGACCCAGCTCCCCGGCGGGAAATCGCTGCCGCCGACGCGCAGCGAATCCTCCACCGCCTCGACGGCGACGTCGCGCAGCGCGTAGCGGGCGCGGATCGCGTGCGCCGAGCCGTGCGGGTTCAGCAGGTACCAGGCGCCGCTCCCCCGCACGCGGCCGGCGAGCGTGACGGAGTCGGTGACCGGCTCCATCCCCAGCTCCAGCACCCCGGCGTCGTCCACGGCGTGGGTCTCGACGTTGAACATCAGCGGAAAGGTCCAGGCGACGTCGTCGTACGGCGTCGGCGCGTCCTGCGGGAACTTCTGCTCCTGCATCAGCGTGAGGACGAAGTTGCGGAACGGCTGGTCCATGCGGACCACGTAGTCGCCGCGCTCGACCTCCGTTTCCCCGTACTCCGCGCCGCGGGTGGCGCGCTGCACCTCGACGCCCTGGCGGCGCAGCAGGTTCAGCATGTAGGCGGCGTCGGCGCGGCGCGGCTGCTCCGCAGGGATCACGTAGGCGTACGGCTTCTCCGTCTTCCCCTTGTTCAGCGAGTTGCTCGACTTGGCCCAGAACTGCCGCAGCAGTTGGGCGCGATTCTGCGTCACCAGGTGGAGCGCCTGGAGCACGCCGCTCTGCATGTAGTTGGTGTTGTTGCGCAGCGACCAGAGGGTCGTGTCGCGCGGGGGGTTCGGCCGGTACCATTCGACGCTGGTGGAGCGCTCCCCCAGCGTCCGCTGCATGGTGTTCGGACTCGAATTGCCAAAGGTTTCGTAGAAGCGGCCCACCGCGTTGCGGGTGTTGGTCACCCAGAGCAGGTACCCCGGGTACCAGCCGTCGTAGAAGCCGTGCGTCCAGACGCCGGGGAGGCCGGCGGCGGTCAGCGCGGTGACTTCGGCGTTCGCCATCCACTGCCACTCGCTGACGGCGATCGGATCTACGGTCGGGTTGTACGGCCCCGTTCCAGTCGAGGTGTACAGGTACGGCACCGACTCGTGCAGGTCGTGGCCGATGGGGTAGCGCCAGTCGAGGAAGAGGTCCACCAGCTCCTGCGTCAGCCGGGCGGAGAGCTGGAGGCCATCACGATTGTTGTCATGGAAGATGTAGGTACCCCAGTAGGGCGGGCCAATGCGGTCGTCCTCCTTGTAGACGTTGCCTCCGTGGCGGCGGATCCAGTCGACCACCCGGTTGCGACCGTCCGGCTCGGCGACGGGGACGATGAAGACGACGGTGCTGTCGCGGATCGCACGGATCATCGGGTCGTCGGAGACGGCGAGCCGGTACGCCAGCTCCATGACCATTTCGGGGGGCCCCGTTTCCGGCGAGTGCAGCCCCGCGTACATGGTGTAGATCGCGGGGAGCCGCGCGATCAGCGAGTCGGCCGCCGCCTTCGAGGTGGTGCGCGGGTCCGCGAGCCGCCGCATCCCCGCCTTCACCTCCTCGAGTCGCGCGAGGTTCTCGGGCGAACCCACCTGCACGAGCGCCAGCCGGTTGCCTTCTTCCGTCTCCCCCAGGAGCTGAAAGTTCACCCGTGGCGAGCTGCCGGCGAGCGCCGCGAAGTAGCCGTAGATCTCGTCCACGCGGTGGAGCACGCCCGGCCTGCCGATGGGGGCTCCGAAGTGGCGGGTCGGCGACACCACGGTGGGATCCTCCGGGAGGTGATCGACCAGCGCGGTGGTGTACTCAGGCATGGTGGTCCACGAGCGGATCATCCGCGTGCTCGCGGTGTCCACCGCCTGCCCCCAGGGGGTGGTGACGGGGATCGGCTCGTCCTGCCACCAGTCGAACGTCTGCGGGACGGTCTCGGTCGCGTTCGTTGGCGCGGCCGGGCTGCCGTCCAGGCGCAGGGACTCGGGATCGGTGGTGGTCTGGGCGTTGAGCGGGAAGGCGCAGAAGAGGGCGATCGCGAGCGGGACGCGGATGCGCATGACGGCCGTGGCGAGGAGAGGGATGAATCGGACGGTGGGTCTACATTGCGACGCCGGGATGCGCGCCCGCAAGCGTTTCCCTGGTCGGCAACGGGATCGGCGGCTACTTTCCGGCCGGAACGCGGATCGTCAGCAACCCGGCGTCGCATGACCATGGTCCCTCAGATCCTCGCGGAGCACTTTGCCGACTCGGGCGAGCCGGGGATCGCTTCCGTCTACCTCTTCGGGAGCCACGCCAGCGACCGGGCACACGCCGACAGCGACGTGGACGTCGCGGTGCTCGCCGACCGCGACGCATATCCCACCCGCCGCGACCGCTGGGAGCTGCGCGTCCGGCTCGGCTCCGAGCTCGGAGCTGTGACCGGAAACGACGACGTCGACGTCGTAGTTCTCAACGACGCGCCGCCCGAACTGGGTCGGGCGGTCGTGACCCATGGGATCCGTGTTTTCTGCGGCGACTCCGAAGCCGATCATGCGTACGTGCGCGATGTCCAGCTTCGCGCCGCCGACCTGGTGCCCTGGCTGCGGCGGATGCGGCGCCTCAAGCTGGCGGCGATCCGCGGGTGACGTTCCTCGTCGAGCGTCTCGCGGAGCTGCGCAAACACCTCGACCACCTCCGCGCCCTGCGCCCGCGTGTCACCGACGCCGCAGCGCTCGCGCGGGACCTGAGCCTGCACAACGATGTCCTCTTCTCCCTCGGCAGGGTGGCACAGCTCGTGATCGACGCCGCGGGAGAGATCGCCTCCCGCCGAGGCATACGCTTCGGCAGCTACCGCGAAGCCGTGGGGAGTCTGGCGGAGATGGAGGAGTTCTCGCCGGAGCTGGTGGAGCGGCTGGTGCGGCTGCCGGGGTTTCGCAACGTACTCGTCCACGACTATCTACAGTTCGACCTCCAGCGGGCTGTCGAAGCGCTCGATGAGCTGGAGCCGGTCGAGCACTTCCTACGCACTGCCGCGACCCTGGTAGAGCGGGAGGAGCATCAATGATCGGCAGGATCCTCGGCAGAAAGGGCATCCTCGGCGACCGCGAGCAGGAGCTGCGGGCCCGCGAATCCGAGCTGCTCGACCGGCTCTCGGCGGCGCTGGAGCGCTTCGGCGGCGACATCGCGGCCGACGATCTGCGCCGCTTCCGCCAGGCGCGCGAGCAGCTCGCCGGGCTCTTCCTGCTGGTGATCGCGGGGGAGTTCAACTCCGGCAAGTCCAGCTTCATCAACGCGCTGCTCGGCGAAAAGGTGCTCCCCGAAGGCGTCACACCGACCACCGACCGGGTCAACGTGCTCCGCTGGGGCCCCGAAGCCGGCGAGCAGCTGCGCGAAGCGTACCTGCTCGACCGCACCCACCCCGCGGAGCTGCTGCGCGAATTGAACGTGGTGGACACGCCCGGCACCAACGCCATCATCCGCGAGCACGAGCAGCTCACCCGCGACTTCGTCCCCCGCTCCGACCTGGTCCTCTTCGTCACCTCGGCGGATCGGCCCTTCACCGAGAGCGAGCGCACCTTTCTGGAGCAGATCCGCGAGTGGGGCAAGAAGGTGGTGATGATCGTCAACAAGATCGACATCCTGCAGGACCAGGGCGAACGCGAGCAGGTGATCGATTACGTGCGCGACAACGCCGCGGCGCTGCTCGGGGAGACGCCGGAAACCTTTCCGGTCAGCGCGCGCGAGGCGATGGCGGCGCGGCAGGACGGCGCCGACCCGGTGCTCTGGGAACGGAGCGGTTTCGGGGAGATGGAAAACTACCTGCTCAACACGCTCGACCAGGAAGAGCGCGTGCGGCTCAAGCTGCTCAACCCGCTGAACGTGGGGCTGCGGCTCTCCCGTGTCTACAAGGAAGAGGCGTTCGAGCGCTTGAAGCTGCTCACCGAGGACGTGGAGACCATCCAGAGCATCGACGCCGCATTGGCCGCCTTCCACGAGGAGATGCTGCGCGACTTCGAGCCGCGGCTGAACCGCTTGGAGGTGCTGCTCGGGGAGATGGAGGCGCGGGGCATGGGCTTCTTCGACGAGCACATCCGCATCGGCCGCATCCGCTCGCTGATGGACAGCGAGACCATCCGCCGCGCCTTCGAAAAGGAGGTCATCGCCGACACCCCCGCGAAGCTGGAAGAAGAGGTGGGACGGATCATCGACTGGATCGTCGAGCGTAACCTCAAGGTGTGGGAGCAGATCAACCAGTTCATCGACCGGCGCGACATCGCGCGTCGGCACGAGGGGATGATCGGCGAGATCGACCGCGGCTTCAACTACAACCGTCAGGCGCTACTCGGCTCGGTGGGGCGCGTCGCCCGCGACATCGTCGGCGGCTACGACCGCGAGCGGGAGGCGCGGCTGATCGCGAACGAGGTGCAGGGGACCTTCGCCACCACCGCGCTCGCCGAGGTGGGGGCGATCGGCCTCGGCACCCTCGTCGCCACCGTGCTGACGGGCGCGGCCGTCGACATCACCGGCATCCTGCTGGCTACGGGGCTGGCTGTGGGCGGCTTTTACATCATCCCCCGGAAACGCGCCACCGCCAAGCGCGACTTCCGCGCCCGCGTGGACGAGATCCGCGCCCAGTTGCAGGGTTCGCTGACGCGCCAGGTACACGCCGAGCTGGAGGAATCCACCGAACGGATCAACCAGGCGATCGCCCCCTACCGCCGCTTCGTCCGGACGCAGCAGGAGCAGCTCAACGAAGCCCGCGGGGAGCTGGTGGCCACCGAGGACGCGCTGCTCCGGCTGCGCGCCGAGATCGAGGCGCGCTGAACGGCGCGTCTCGTCGCACGTCCCCTCTCTCATCACGGAGCAAAGCATGCTGAGCGGGTTCCGGGAGTTCATCGCCCGCGGCAACGTCTTCGACATGGCCGTGGGGATCGTCATCGGCGCCGCTTTTACTTCGGTGGTGGACTCGTTCGTCAAGGACATCCTGATGCCGCCGATCGGGGTGGTGAGCGGGGGCGTCGACTTCACCGACCTGTTCGTGAACCTGGGACCCGGCGACTACCGCTCGCTCGCCGAAGCCACCGCCGCCGGCGCGCCGACCCTCAACTACGGCCTCTTCATCAACGCCCTGATCTCCTTCCTGATCGTCGCCTTCGCCGTCTTCATGCTGGTGAGGTCGTACAACCGGCTGCGGCGGGAAAAGGAATCCATCGCGGCGGAGCCCACCGACAAGGAGTGCCCGTTCTGCCGCTTCGAGATCCCGCTGGCGGCGACGCGCTGCCCCCACTGCACCTCCGAGTTGGCGGAGGCGGCGTAACCGCTTCCGCCGTGGGTTCCGCCGACCGATGAGCTGGCTCTCCGAGTTGGCGGAGCCGGGGCCGGAGCCGGACGTCACCGCCCGGCCGACGCCCATCTGGATCTCGCGCCGCACCCGCAACCTGCTCCTGCTCGCCGCGGTGGTGCTGGCGGTGCTGCTCGTCTGGAAGGTGCCGGCGGTGCTGGTCACCCTGCTCGGCGGCATCGCGCTCGCCCTGGTGCTGTCCTTTCCGGTGAAGGGGTTGTCGCGCTTCATGCCGCGGGGCTTCGCGATCCTGCTTTCCTTTCTGGGAGTGGTGGGGCTGATCGCACTGGCTACGGTCTTCCTGCTGCCCGTGCTCGTGGAGCAGTTCACCGCGCTGGTGCGGGCGATCCCCGAGATCGCCGCCGCCGCCGACCGCAACGCGCGGGCGGCGCTCGCCTGGCTTGACCGGCGCGAGCTACTGCCGGCCGAGCCGGACGAAGTAGTGGCCATGCTGGAGCGCGATTTTACCACCGGCGCGCGAGCGCTCGCCGGCACCGTGGTCGGCGGCGCGCTCGGGGTTCTGACCGGAACCTTCAGCTTCGCGCTTACCCTCTTCGGCGTGATCTTCGTGGGGGCGTACCTGCTCGCGGACGTGCGCAGCATCCGCGCCGCCTATCTGCGGGCCGTCCCCCGCACCCACCGCCGGGACGCGCGCACGCTCTGGAACGCGTTCGGGTATTCGCTCTCCCGCTACCTCGCCGGGCTGGCGCTGGTCCTTTTCATCCAGGGCGCGGCTTCGGCACTCGCGCTCTGGGCGATCGGCGTGCCGTACGCGCTGGTGCTGGGGGCGTGGGTGTCGGTCACCGCGGTGATCCCCTTTCTCGGCAGCTTCCTCGGCGGGATCCCTGCGGTGATCGTCGCCTTCACCGTATCGCCGGCTACGGCGCTGCTGACGGTCCTGCTCTTCGTGGCCATCCAGCAGCTCGAGGGCAACGTGCTCACGCCCCGCATTCAGGGAGAGGCGCTCCGGGTACATCCCATCCTGGTCTTTCTCGCGGTGATCGCCGGCGGCGGGCTCGCCGGCATCCTCGGCGTCCTCTTCGCCGTCCCCGTGCTCGCGGTGCTGCGCGTGCTCCTCGACTTTCTGCGGGTGCGGCTGCGTACGGAGGGGTGATGGAAGTGCGGCGGATGCGGGTTGAGGAGGGTCCGGCGAGCGGGCGGGTACGGCTGACAGCCGAAGTACGCTACGACGGCGGCCTCGCTCCGGAAGAGTACTGGTTCGAGGTCGCCGCAGCGGTCGCGGGAGATCTGAGCAACTCGGGGAATCCGTGGTTGGTGGCGATGCTGCCGCTGGCCGCCATGCTCGGCGAACCGCTCCGCCTGGAAGCCCCCGCCGAAGCGGGGCTGATCGACAACGCCCGCCGGGTGATGGAGATCTGGCGGGCCTGGTATCCGGACCTCGAGGTGATCGAGATCGATGCGGATCCGCTGGAGGACGGCGACTCGCGAAGCCCCGGACGGGTGGGCGCGTTCTTCTCCGGCGGCGTCGATTCCTTTTTCACCGCTCTGCGTCCACGTGACAAAGCAGCAGGGGCCGAGCGGATCGCGATCGACGAGCTACTCACCGTCCGGGGTTTCGACATCCCGCTCTCCGCCGCGGAGGCGTTTTCGGGGCTGCGCGAAACCGCCGCCCGCGCCGCGCGAGAGCTCGGCTACGATTTCCTCGACGTCGCCACGAACCTGCGCACGGGCCGCTGGGACGGTCTGCCCTGGGGCCCACTGGGCCATGGCTGCGCCCTCGTCGGCACCGCCCTCGCTCTGGAAAATCGCTACGGCGCCGCAGTCGTGCCGGCCACCGGCGGATACCGCGACCTCCACCCATGGGGTTCGCACCCGCTCACGGACCCGCTACTTTCTACCAACTCCTTGCGGATCATTCACGATGGAGCGGCGTTCACCCGCGTGGACAAGCTCCGCCTGCTGACCGACTCGCCGACCGCGCTGCGTGCTTTGCGGGTGTGTTGGGAGTCGCGCTCCGACCGCAACTGCGGCGCCTGTCCGAAGTGCATACGCACCATGGCGGTGCTGGACCTGTTGGGAGTCCTGAATCGCTGCGATAGCTTTCCATGCAGGCGGGTCGCCCCACGCGCCGTGGCACGCCTCCGCTGCGGCGAGTCGTGGGACTACCGGGAGCTGCGCGACCTCCGTGACCTCGCGCTGCAAGTCGGCCGCGGCGAGATGGTGAAGGCAGCCGAAGGCGCGATGCGTCGTTCGCACGTGCGCGGTTGGTTCCGCAAAGGGGCGCTCTCCCTCGCCAGGAAAGCGGTCCCGTCGCTCCCGCGCGGAGATGGTCGCGGGCTCGGATGATCTCCAGGTGACGCGCCCCTCTTCCGTGGCCCGACTGCGGAGGGAAGTCGTGCGGGTGATCGGCGACATTCTGCCGCCGGGTGAGCCCCCGGCGTTGCTCGACTTCCCCGCCTACGGCAATGTCGGTGACAGCGCGATCTGGCTGGGGGAGCTCGCCTGTCTCGAAGCCCTGGGATGCCCGGAGCCGAGCTACACCTGCGACCTTGGCACTTACGATCGGGACACCCTCGCTCGCCGGGTGGCCGGGGGGCCGATTTGGTTCTCCGGCGGCGGGAACTTCGGAGATCTGTACCCGCTCCACCAGCGCTTCCGCGAGCAGGTCGTCGCGGACTTCCCGCGCAACCCGATCGTCCAGCTCCCCTGCTCGATCCACTTTCAGGATCGGAGGGCTCTAGACCGCGCCCGGCGCATCTACGGTCGCCACCCGGAAATGACGTTGCTCGCCCGCGACGAGGTGAGCCGCGAGGTGATGCGCGCCGAGTTCGGAAACCGCGTTGCGCTCTGCCCGGACATGGCGCTCTGCCTGGCAACGCGTTCGCTGCGCTCGCGCCGCACTCCGAACGACGACGTCCTCTGGCTCCTGCGGGGCGACGACGAGGGCCGCAGTGAGCCGGGCGGCGGAGTGCGGGACGCTCCACCCGCAGACTGGACGGCCGAACCGCGACCGTGGTGGAAATGGGTACGACGGGCGGGGGAATGGCTGGCAGGTGGTTCCACCGCGGGCGTCGTGCGGCGGACGGTGTCGGCTACCTATCCGCTGCTCGCGCGCAAACGCGTGACGGCGGGGGTGAGGCTGCTGAGCAGTGCCCGGGTGATCGTCACCGATCGACTGCACGGCCACATCCTGTGCCTGCTGCTCGGCATCCCGCACGTGCTGCTCGATACCCGCCACGGCAAGAACAGCAGCTACTTCCAGACCTGGACATCGGACCACCCGGGCGCACACTTGGCGGATTCGAAGCCAGCGGCTGGCGAGATCGCCGCGGCTCTCCTCGGCTCTCTGCCCGATCGAACGTCTTGCGCGTGAGCGTGGCGGTGTGCACCCGCGACCGAGCGGAGACGCTCGATCGCTGCCTGACGTCGATGGGACGGCTGCGGGTCCCTTCCGGCGTGGAATGGGAGCTCCTGGTGGTGGACAACGGCTGCACGGACCACACCCCGGACGTGCTCTCCCGCCACCGGGTCGAGCT
>JBPCJG010000056.1:0-7377 GCA_051005515.1 Longimicrobiaceae bacterium | reverse complement strand
CTCCATGCACGCGCAGGCGGCGCAGTCGCTCGGCGAGCGCCGCGTCGTCCGTCACCATCATCCCCCCGTCCCCGAACGCACCCAAATTCTTGGAGGGGAAGAAGGAGAAGGCGCAGATGTCGCCGAGCGTTCCGGTGGTGCTCCACTCGTCTTGCGCGATGCGCTGCCGGGCGCCGAGCGCCTGCGCGGCGTCCTCGACCAGGGCGATGCTCCGCGCGTCGGTCAGCGACCGAAAGGCGGGCATCGGCGCCATCTGCCCGAAGAGGTGGACGGGCATGACCGCCGCCGTCCTCTCGGTCACCGCGGCCTCCGCGGCAGCGGCATCCAGGTTGAAGGTATCCGGCTCGATGTCGGCAAAGACGGGCCGCGCACCCGCGTTGTGGATCGCACCGGCGGTGGCGAAGAAGGTGAAGGGTGTCGTCACCACCTCGTCGCCGGGCCCGATGTCCAGCCCCCGCAGCGCCAGCAGGATCGCGTCCGTGCCACTCGCGCACCCAATCGCGTGTTCGACGCCCAACAGCTCCGCGACGGCGCCCTCGAGCTCCTCGACGGCGGGGCCGAGGATGAAGCGCTGCGACTCCACGGTCTCCAGCACGGCGGCGCGCAGCTCCGCCTCGAGCGAGCGGTACTGCGCCGTCAGGTCCAGCAGCGGCACCTGCACCGTCATGCGTGGGCCCCACCGTCGATCGCGGCGAGCGCCGCCTCGGCCTCGGGCGTGAACTGCAACCGGTGCAGGCGGCGGTACACCCCCGACTGCTCGAGCAATTCCTCGTGCGTCCCCCGCTCGACGATGCGTCCGGCGTCGAGAACGACGATGCTGTCCGCCTGGCGCACGGTGGAAAGGCGGTGCGCGATGACCAGCACGGTGCGGTCGTGCATCAATTCGTCGATCGCCTGCTGTACGGAGCGCTCGCTTTCGGTGTCGAGCGAGGAGGTGGCCTCGTCGAGGATCAGGATCGGCGGGTTGCGCAGCAGCGCCCGCGCGATGGCGATGCGCTGGCGCTGCCCGCCCGAAAGGCGGACGCCCCTTTCGCCGAGCACGGTGTCGTATCCCGCCGGCATCGCGGCAATGAAGTCGTGCGCGTGGGCGGCGCGCGCGGCGGCCTCGACCTCGTGCTGCGGTACGTCGTCCCTGCCGTAGGCGATGTTCGCGCGTACGGTGTCGTGGAAGAGGATGGTTTCCTGGGTGACGATCCCCAGCAGCCCGCGCAGCTCGGCCAGGCGCAGGTCGCGCAGGTCCGCGCCATCGAGGGTGACCCTCCCCGCCGCGGGGTCGTGGAAGCGGGGGAGCAGGTCGGCCACGGTACTCTTCCCCGCCCCGCTGGGGCCGACCAGGGCCACCACCTCGCCCGGCGAGATTTCCAGGTCGATGCCGGTCAGCACCGGCTCGCCCGGCGCGTAGGCGAAGCCGACCTTCTCGAAGCGGATCGCCTTGCGAAAGCCGGTGACCGGGAGCGCGCCGGGACGGTCCGCCACCTCCACCGGCGCGTCGAGCAGCTCGAAGGCACGCTCCGCTGCGGCGAGTCCGGGCTGGATCTGCGCGGGGAAGTTGCCGAGGTACTTGACGGGCGACATCATCTTCCCCGCCAGCAGCAGCGCCGTGATAAAGGCCGGCGCGCTCAGCGACCGCTCTGCGAGCACCAGGTAGCTGCCGTACCAGAGCAGGGCGAGCACCGCCACCGCGGTGATCATCTCGGTGGCGGGTCCAAAGAACTGCCGCCACCGCTCGTTGCGGACCAGCGCCTTGTAGTGCCCGCGGGTGAGCGCCTCGAACCTGCGCACTTCCCACGGCTCCGCGCCCGACGCCTTGACCACGCGGATGCCACTCACCGTCTCCTGGATCTGCGAGGCGACCTCGCCGACGGCGTCCAGCACGCGCAGCACGCCCGCGCGGAGTCGCTTGCGGAAGCGCATCCAGAGCCCGAGCATCGGCGGCAGAAAGAGCACCGTCACCACCGTCAGCTTCCAGGAAAGGAGCAGCAGGAAGCCGAGGTAGAAGAGCGTCTGCACCACCGACGACACCGCCTTGGCGAGGTTCTGGGTGACCAGGGAGCGGAGCAGGTCCACGTCGGAGGTGACACGGGAGATGATCTGTCCGGTGCGGGTCCGCTGGAAGAAGGGAAAGCCCAGCCGGATCACGTGCGCGTAGATCTGGTTGCGCAGATCGCGCGTCACCCTCCCCTGCACCATCTGCACGGAGAGCTGCTGCAGGTAGAGGGCTACGTTCTTCAGTAAAAAGATCACGAAGATGACCAGCACCACGTTGCGCAGCGCGTCCATCGGAGCGCTCTCCGCAACCAGATCGCCCACGGCCCACTCCAGCAGCCGGGTGAGCGCGTTGTCGCCGCCGAACATCCCCTCCCCCGCTCCGGAAGTGCCCCGGAAGAGCACCCCCAGGAAGGGGATGAGGAGCGTGAAGCTGAAGGCGTCGAGCGCCGCGTAGGCGATCATCGCCGCGATCGAGAGCGCCCACAGCGACGAGTGGGGACGCAGATACGCGAGGATGCGCCGGTACAGCTTCACCGCGGCGTGAGCAGGGCGGCGGGGAGGATCATCTCTTCCGGGCTGATCCCTCCGTGCAGGAAGCTGCCGCGGTAGCGTGCCTGGTACTCGCGCAGCTTGGTGGGATAGACGAAAAAGACGTCCTCCAGCGCGATCAGGTAGTTGCGCGCCATGCGACCCTGCGGAAAGCGGAGCACGCGTTCGTCGTTCACCGAAAACGCCAGCGACGGGTTCTCGGCGCGCAGATCGTCGCCGAACTTGTAGCGCAGGTTCTGGGTAGTGTCGCGCTTCGCGAAGACCGTCGCCGGGCGGTGGCAGTGGATGGAGCCGTGGTCGGTGGTGACGACTACGGGGATGCCGCCGCGCAGCGCTTCGCGGATGGCGGCGAGCGCCTCGGAGCGCTCGAACCACTGCTGGGTGAGCCGCCGCAGCGCCTCCTTGTCGCGCGCCACCTCGAGCAACACCGCCGACTCGGAGCGCCCGTGCGTCAGCAGATCGACGAAGTTGAAGACCAGGGCCGTGACGCCCCGCTGCGAAAGGTGGCCCGGCAGGCGATGCAGCATCGCCTCCCCCTGTTCGGAGGCGTGCACCTTCTCGTAGCGGGTGGCGATCCGCTTCCCGTTCAGCCGCGCGAGCTGCTCCGCGAAGAGCTCGTCCTCGTGCGCGTTCAGACTGCCCTCGCCTTCCCACCCCCACCACCCGGGGATGCGCTCGGCGAGCCGGTCGGGGAAGAGCCCCGAAAAGATCGCGTTGCGCGAAAAGGGAGTGGCGGTCGGGAGGATCGAGTAGTAGAGCGTTTCCTCCAGGTCTGCGTGCGGCGCGAGCAGGGGGACGAGGCCGCGCCACTGGTCGAGGCGCAGGGCGTCGATGACCACGAAGAGCACGGTGGGGTGGTCCGCGAGCAGCGGTTGGACGAAATGGGACACCACGTCGGTCGAGAGTGGAGGCCGGTCGCCGTCGCCGCTCGTCCAGCGGCCGTACCCCTCCATCACGAAGCCGCAGAAGTCCCGCCGGAACTCGTCGAGCAGCGTGTCCAGCGACGCGATCAAGCCCGTCTCCCCCGCTTCTCGCAGGCGCAGCTCCCAATCGACCAGCTCCGCGTACGTTTCCGCCCACTCCCGCCAGCCGCGGTCGCTGCCCCGCGCCACGCTCAGCTCCCGGAAGCGGGTGCTGAAGTCGCGGGCGGCCACCTGCTGCTGCAGCGCTTCCCCTTCCAGCAGCCGGGTGACCACCGAAAGGACCTGGCGGGGCGAGGTGGGCTTGACGAGGTAGTCGGCGACGCGGCGGCCGATCGCCTCGGTCATGATGCGGTCCTCCTCACTCTTGGTGACCATCACCACCGGCACCAGCGGGTCGAGCCGCCGCAGCTCGTCGAACACCTCCAGCCCTGACAGCCCGGGCATCTGCTCGTCGAGCAGGATCAGGTCGTATGGGCCGCCCCGGAGCAGCTCCAGCGCGTCGGCGCCGTTGGAAACGGCGTCGACGTGGTAGCCGCGCCCCTGCACGAAGAGCAGGTGCGGGCGGAGCAGGTCGATCTCGTCGTCGACCCAGAGGAGGCGCTTGGCGGTAGCAGGCATAACCCGTGAAGATACCCGGGGAGACGGGAGAGTCAACGCGGCGGCTTCTCGTGGAAGTCGTTGACACTCCGTCGGCCCCCGCTCACGTTGCGTCGATGAACGCCGTGGACCCGCAGCAGCCCCCCACCGACTTCGCGCTTCTGGAACGCGGCCGCACCCGCATGTGGATCCGCCGCGGCCACGAGGCCAGCGCGGAGCTGCTCGGGCTGGCGGCCGATCCCCCTGCCGTCGGCCGGGCCGAGGGCGGTCGGGCGCGCCACCCCATCGTCGCGCTCCCGGGGGGGGAACACGCGCTGTTGCGCGCCTACCGTCGCGGCGGCGCGGTGCGCCGCGTCAACCGTGAGCGCTACTTCGGCGGCCACCGTGCCTTCGCGGAGCTGTGCGCGACGGAGGCGGCGCGCGAGGCGGGGGTGCGGGTGCCCACGGTGCTCGCCGCCACGGAGCGCCGACACCGCGTCGGCTACACGGCGTCCCTGGCTACCCGCTGGATCCCGCGGGCGGTGGACCTCGAAAGCTGGCTGCGGCGCGCCGCCGTCGAGCGGCGGCGCGTGGTCTGGCGGGAGGCCGGTCGGCAGATCGACCGGATGCACGCCCGCGGCATCGCACACCCCGACCTGAACCTCGGCAACCTGCTGGTGGCCGAGGTGGCCGCGGGTCTGCCCACGGTTTACGTGCTGGACTTTGACCGGGCGCGCTTCGCGTCCGGCGCGGTATCGCCGCAGCGGAGGGCAGCCGACCTGTCCCGGCTGGCGCGCTCCGCGCGCAAGCTGGGGCTCCCTTTGACACCGGAGGACGCCTTCGCACTGCGCGAGGGCTACGGCGGGCGCTGGCCGGACGGCGTGCGCCTGCCGTAGCGCTCGAGCGCCAGCTCGACTCTGGCCAACACCTCGTCCACGGTGATCCGCTCCATCCGCCCCGGCCGGCGCGCCGCGTTCACCGGGTACTCCTCACCGGGGTCACCGTACGCATCGATGAGCAGCTCCCCGAAACGGCGGTACGGTCCCACCCGCTTCGGGTTGGTGTACCCCATCAGCGCTACGGTGGGCGTGTTCAGCGCGACCCCGAGGTGCAGCGGACCCGTGTCCGGGGTGACCAGCACGTCGGCACGGTCGAGCAGGTAGACGAGCCGGCGCAGGTCCCACTCGCGCAGGTCGAGCGGCGGGTGCTCCGCAGCGCGGCGGATTGCGGAGGCGGCCTCGTTTTCGCGCGCGGAGCGGCCGCCTACCAGCACGGCGCGCGCCCCCGCGGCGTGCAGCCGGTCGGCCAGCATCGCGTAGCGCTCCGCCGGCCACTCCTTCTGCGACCGGCTGGTGCCGACCACCAGCGCGACGGTGGGGCCCGCCACCGACGGCAGCAGCCCGGCGTACCGCTCCGTCTCCGCGGCCGTGGGACCGACCCCCCACTCCAGCACGGTCGGCACCCCCAGGTGGTGCAGGAACTCGAAGTACTGGTCCTGGACGTGCTGGGGGGGGTGCGGCGCGATCCGCTCGTCCGTGAAGAGCCAGTTGGCGTCGCGGGCCCGAGCGCGGTCGAAGCCGAGCTTCCGCGGCGCGCGCAGCATGCCGGTGATCGCGCCCGCCTTGAGGTAGACCTGCAGCGCGAGCACCAGGTCGAAGCGGCGGCCGCGTAGCGCTCGGTGCACGTCGCGAAAGCCCCGCCACCCCGCGGCGCGGTCGAAGACCACGAAGTCGTCCACCGCGGGATGCTCCGCCACCAGCGCGTGCGCGGCCGGCTGGATCACCCAGGTGATGTGCGCATCGGGCGCCGCCGCGCGCAGCGAGTTCACCACCGGCAGCGTGTGCACCGCGTCGCCGATCGCGCTCATCATCACGATGGCGATGCGGGCTCCGTCCAGCTCGGCTGCGGCCAGCGGGTCTGCGGAATTCATGGTTGCGGCGAAGGTACGGGTGAGACCCCGCGGGCGCCAACCGAGACTTGCGTGGGGAAGCGCCGGACGGGCACGTTGTCCCGCACGACCTCGAACCTTGCGACCGACAGACGACATGCTCCGCCTCCCGCTCCTCCTGCTGCTCGCGGTCTCTGCCTGCGCCCCTGCCCCTCCCGCCGCCTCGCCCGCACCGGCGGCCCCGTCGGAGATGCCGGCGGGGGAGCCGACGACGGAGCCGGCCGACCTCGTGCTGCGCGGCGGCCGCGTCTTTCTCGCCGATAGCGCGAACACCGTAGTCGAGGCGATCGCCGTGCGCGGCGGGGAGGTGGTAGCCGTCGGCGGAGCTGCCGAGGTGGCGCCGCTGATCGGGCCGGAGACCGGGATGGTCGAGCTGGCCGGGCGCCTCGTCACCCCCGGCTTCAACGACGCGCACCTCCACTTCGCTTCGGGGGGCCAGTCGCTGCTCGCGGTGGACCTGCTGGGGACCGCGTCGCTGGCGGAGATCGAACGCCGGGTGGCCGAGGCGGCGGGGGCAGCCGAGCCCGGCGAGTGGATCCTGGGACGGGGATGGGACCACACCCGTCTGCCACCGGGCGAGCTCGGCCCCGGCGGGTGGCCCACCAACCAGGTGCTGAACCGCGCCGCGCCGGACAACCCGGTGCTGCTCTCGCGGGTGGACGGCCACACCTCGTGGGCGAACCGGGTGGCGCTGGAGCTCGCTGGCGTCGGCAACGACACGCCGGATCCGGCGGGGGGCGAGATCGTGCGGGACCCGCGCAGCGGCGAGGCGACCGGAATCCTCAAGGAATCCGCGGGCGGCCTGGTGGAGCGGATGGTCCCCGAGCCGACGCCGGAGCAGACCCGCCGCGCTCTCCGCGCTGCGCTCGACCTCGCGGCGCGCGTCGGCGTCACCAGCATCCAGACCAGCGCGAGCCGCGCCGACGTGAAGGCGTACCGGGCGCTGCGGGACATGGATTCGCTGACGGTGCGCGTCTACGCCTGGTTTCCGCTGCAGATGGAGGTCATCCAGGCGCTGCGGGACGAGGGCGTCGAAGCGGCCACGGGCGACGACTGGCTCCGGCTCGGGATGCTCAAGGGGTACGCAGACGGCACCCTCGGCTCCCGCACCGCCTATATGCTGGAGCCGTTCAGCGACGACACCACGACGCGCGGTCTCCCCCAGTATGGAGACGCTGAGCTCGACTCGCTGGTGGTCGCCGCGGACGCCGCGGGCTTGCAGGTGATCGTCCACGCGATCGGCGACGCGGCGAACCGGCAGGTGCTGGACGCCTTCGCGCTGGCGGAGCGGGTCAATCCCGCGCACCCGCGCCGCCACCGGGTCGAGCACGCGCAGATCCTCGACGCGGCGGACATCCCCCGCTTCCGCCAGCTTGGCGTCATCGCCTCGAT
>JBPCJG010000055.1:0-6475 GCA_051005515.1 Longimicrobiaceae bacterium | reverse complement strand
TCCCAGCGCCGCGAGTACTTCCTCGATCGACACCGTCCGCTCCAGATAGGAGAAGCGGAGCAGGAGGAGCTCGATCAAAGTGCGCGGGTCGCCGCTCTTGCGCAGCCGCCCCTCGGCGTCGAGTTCGGCGACCTGCGCGAGCATACGCAGCAGGTCTCCCGGCTCGACCAGCGCTGCATGCTCGGCATATGCCCCCTGCAGCTCCTGCGAAACCTCGGCGACCTCGGCGCCTTCGAGACGGGTGATCAGCAGCGCGCGGAGGAAGTCGGCGAGCCCCCGGTAGAACTCCGCCAGATCGTACCCTTCGTCGAGGAGTCGGCCGACCAGCCGGAAGACATCCGCATGGCGGTGCTCGCCGACGATCTCCGCCAGCTCGAGGTAGAGCGTTTCGGGCACCAGACCGAGGACCCGCCGCACGTCGGCGGCGCTGGGATCGCCCTCGGTGAAGCTGAGCACCTGGTCGAGCAGGGACAACGCGTCCCGCATCCCCCCATCAGCCTTGCGCGCGATGGGGAGGAGCACCTCATCGGCGGCGCTGACGTCCTCCGCCGCCGTCACCTCCCGCAGTCGCGCCACCAGCTCGTCGAGGGCGATGCGACGGAAGTCGAAGCGCTGGCAGCGCGAGAGGATCGGCGCCGCCGATTGACGGATCTTCTGGGGCTCGGTGGTCGCGAAGACGAAGATCACCCGCGGAGGGGGTTCTTCGAGGATCTTGAGCAGCGCGTTCCACGCCTCGCGCGTGAGCATGTGCGCCTCATCCACGATGTACACCTTGAAGCGATTCTGCTCGGAAGGCGCGTACATCGCGCGCTCGCGCAGGTCACGGGCGTCGTCAACGCCGCGGTTCGACGCTGCGTCAATCTCGACGACGTCGAGCGACGTCTTGCCGCCCCAGATCCGCTCGCACGAGTCGCAGACGCCGCACGGCTCCCCCTCGTCGGTCCGCTCCGGGCAGTTCAGCGCCATCGCCAGCACCCGCGCGAGCGTGGTCTTGCCGACGCCGCGCGGCCCGCAGAACAGGTACGCATGCGCGACGCGGTCGCGCGCCACGGCGGAGCGCAGCGTCTGCGAAACGTGCTCCTGCGTCGCGACCTCACCGAAGGTGCGCGGGCGGTAGGTGCGGGCGAGGGCGGTGCGGGTCACCGGCTGGGTGCTGAGGTTCGCGGGCGGCTTCGCAATATACAGCGGAAGCAGCGCGGATCAAACGCAGGAAGCACGGCCGGCGTCCTCACCACCCCAGCACCTCGCGCAGATACACCGCGTACGGTGTCGGCGCGTCTCCACTCGTCGTCCGCGTCCAGCCGCGAAAGGGCCGCTCGGTCCAGAAACATTCCTCCGCTCCCGCGACGGCGCCGGACGGAACCTGCCAGAGCTCCGCCGCCGTGACGCACCCTGAGGTGGCACGGCCGAGGAACGGCGCCGTCCGGCTGCCGACGTTCTGCAGCTCCGAAACGACGGGGAAGCGAACGGTGACGTCGTGCTGATCGCAGCTGTCGAAGAAGTTCGCGTGGGTGCCCCGCGCCACCCACACCACCGGAGCGCCGAAATGTTCATCGGCGACCCACTGGAAGCGCGCCAGCTCCGACCCACCATACCAGCGACACGCCCCATCCCCGAAGCAGTGCGCCGACAGGAAGATGGCGGTCGTTCGCCAGCGACCGCCCGGGGCCGGGCTGGGCCTCGAGCGCGATCATTTCCGAGTCGCCGCTGTGCCCCTCGCAGGCTCGGTACAGGAGCAGACACTTCGCACCCGACCAGCCGCAGTCGCGGACGTACGCTGGCAGATAGGCGATCCGCACTCGATCTGCCACGCCGGTCGGCTGGACGCCGAACACGTAGCCGCCAACGGGACGGCGCGCTGCGCCGTCCCAACCGCAATGGCCGGACTCCACCACCAGGGCGGGCGCAAAGCTCCTCGCCAGGGCGAGCTCGCAGGCGTCGTCGAGTCCGTCGGCGTCGGCGTCGCTCCCGGACGTGGTGTCGAAGCACCGCTCGACGAGCCGATCGACCGCGACACCTTCGGCGGGCGAATGGGCAGCCCCAAACTCCGTGGCCACCCTCCGGCCACTCCCCGCGCACGCGGTGGCGACCAGAACGGAGACGGCTGCGGTCGCGAGCCCCGGCAGCCGCGCTCCCGCGGCGACCGCGCGGCGCCTCACAGCGCCGGCAGCCACCCCGTCTGGCAGCGCGCCGGGGACGCCAGATCGCGCCGACGGCCGGTGGACCAGGGTCGCCGCCGCCAGGCCGAGCGCCAGCGTGACGAGGCCGCGGGTGGAGATCCCCCACGGCGGGTTGCCCACGACGTGCGCAGCGATTGCGAGCGCGTAGAGCCACGCGAACCACGCCGGCGCTACCGCGTACACCGGCGCGGGCGCTCGAGGCTCGCTCACATCCGCCACGCGTCCTCGACGTGGTCGAGGAGCGGTGCGCCCGCGCCCACGATCACTGCCACGGCATCGAAGCGGTAAGTGTAGCCGGTCTGCCCGTGACGGTCGATCCAGGCGGCCGCTACCTGCTGGATCTCACGTCGCTTTTTCCAGGTGATGGCTTCCAACGGATGGCCGTAGCCGCGACCGGCTCGGGTCTTGACCTCCACGAACGCGACGACCTCGCCGCGGCGCGCGACGAGGTCGATCTCCTTGCGGCCCATGCGGAAGTTGCGATGGGTCACCGTCCAACCGTTGCGCTCGAGGTGACGCGCGGCCAGCTCCTCGCCGCGGTCGCCGAGCGGCTTTCCCGACACGCCTAGACGACGGATGCCGCCGGGGCGAGTGCGGGCGTCAGCGAGCGGCCGATCGCCTCGGCGATGGCGCCGAGCTGCTCCATCAATTCCCCGAACTGCTCCGGGTAGAGCGACTGGCGGCCGTCGGAAAGGGCGCGCTCCGGATCCGGGTGCACCTCCACCATCACCCCATCCGCACCGGCCGCCACCGCGGCCCGTGCCATCGGTACGACCTTGGCGCGGATGCCGGTGCCATGGCTGGGGTCGGCGATGATGGGTAGGTGCGAAAGTGCCTTGACCACCGGGATCGCGGTGAGGTCGAGCAGATTGCGGGTGTGGCTGTCGAAGCCGCGCACGCCCCGCTCGCAAAGGATCACCTCCCCGTTGCCCTCCGCGAGGACGTACTCGGCGGAAAGAAGCAACTCCTTTACGGTAGCGGCCGGGCCCCGCTTCAGCAGCACCGGCTTGCCGATCCGTCCGGCGCGGCGCAACAGCGAGTAGTTCTGCATGTTGCGGGCGCCGATCTGGACGATGTCGGCGTGCTCCGCCACCGCCGCGAGGCTTTCGGCGTCGATGGCCTCGGTCACAGTCGCCATTCCGGTCTCCTCGGCTGCGCGGGCGAGCAGCTCCAGCCCTTCCATCCCCAGACCCTGAAAGGTGTACGGGGAGGTACGCGGCTTGAACGCGCCGCCGCGGAGCACCGTCGCGCCGGCCTCGCGCAGGCGTTGGGCAACGCCGACGATCTGCTCCTCCGACTCCACCGAACACGGCCCCGCCATCACCACGATCTCCGCCGCGCCGATGCGCGTTCCGTTCGCCAGCTCGACGACCGTGGACTCCGCCCGCCACTCGCGCGACACCTGCTTGTACGGCTGGGAAACGTGGATGATCTGGAGAACTCCGCCGAGCCCTTCCAGCCGCCCCGCATCCACCTTGCCGTCGTTGCCGACCAGCCCGATCGCCACCCGCTGTTTCCCGGGGATGGGAGCGGCCTGGTAGCCGAGCTCACGGATGGTTTCGACGACCCGCTCCACATCCCGCGGAGTGGCGTCGTGCCTCATCACGACCAGCATCGCGGAAGGGTGTACGCGAAAGGGTTGATGATGTCTCAGCGACCGCGGAATCTACGCCGCGCCGGCCGCTCCGTCCAGCGGAGTCAGGCCACCCGCTCGTCTGCCGCCCAGCTCTCCCGCAGCTCCACGCTGACGACGGTGGAGATCCCCGGCTCCTCCATGGTCACCCCGTAGATCCAGTCCGCCGCTTCCATGGTTCGCGGGTTGTGGGTGATGACGATGAACTGGGTGTCTGACTTGAACTCCTCCAGCAGCCGGACGAAGCGGCCGATGTTGTTCTCGTCGAGCGGCGCGTCGACCTCGTCGAAGAGGCAGAAGGGGGACGGTTTGACGAGATAGATGGCGAAGAGCAGCGCGAGCGCCGTGAGCGTCCGCTCACCCCCCGAAAGGAGGTGAATGCGCTGGGTTCGCTTGCCGCGCGGCGACGCCTGGATTTCGATGTCGGTTTCCAGCGGGTCGTCGGGGTCGCTCAGGCGGAGATCACACTGGCCGCCGGGAAAGAGCGACTCGAAGGTGCGGGTGAAGTTCTCCCGCACGCTTTCGAAGGTGCTCTCGAACATCGCTCGCGCGGTGCGGTTGATCTCCCGTACGGCGGCGGAAAGGTCGTCGCGGGCGCGCACCAGATCCTCTTGCTGCTCGCGCAGAAAGTGGAGCCGGCGCTCTTCTTCGGCGTGCTCAGCCGAGGCGAGCATGTTGATGGGGCCGAGCGTCTCGAGCCGGCGGCTCAGCGCGGCGAGCTCTTCCCGCCACTCGTCGGGCTTTCCGTCTACCTCCCCCGCGGCATCGAGCAGGGCGCCCCACGGCTGTCGCCACTCCGCTTCGACGCGCTCACGCGCCCGTTCGAGGCGGGAAGTCAGCTCGGAGCGCTCGAGCTGCAGGCGATGGCGCTCCTCGGACTCCTCGGCTTCGCGACGCCGCGCCACGCGCACCCGCTCCTCCAGCTCGCGCACGCGGCCCTGGAGGCGAGCGTATTCGCTTTCCGCCGCCTGCAGGCGGCGCTCGGCACCATCGCGCTGCTCGAAGAGCGCCCCGATCTCCTCGCCCGCCCGCGCCCGGCTCGCACCCAGCTTCTGGACGGCCTCGCGCAGCTCCGCAGCTTCCGCATCGGCGACGCCGATGCGCAGCCGCGTCCGCTCCATCTCGGCGGCCGCGTTGTCGCGCCGCCCCACCGCGCGTTCGGCCGCGCCTTCGGCGCGGGCGAGCGCGACGCGCAGCTCCGCTTCCGCGGCGCGGGCCGCTTCCCAGCCCTCCTCGGCCTCGCCGAGCGCCCCCCGCGCCGCCGCCGCTCCGTCCGCGGCCTCGGCGAGCGTCGCGCGCAGCGCCTCGAGCGACGCGAGCAAGCCGATGCGCTGCCGCCGCACCTCGTCGGCTTCCGCCCGCGCCGCCTCCGACTCGACCGCCGCGGCTTCCGCCTCGGCGGCGAGCCGCTCCCGCCGCGCCGCGAGCCCTTCCGTTTCCGCTTCGAGCCGGCGCAGCGCGGCGGCGGCCGTGCTCCGCTCCTCCTCGCGCGTGCGCGCCTGCTCTTCGGCGGCCGTGCGCACCGCGGCGGCTGCATCGCGGCCAGCGCGTACCCGGTCGCGGACCGCCCCGGCCTCCACGGCTGCTTCTCGCAGCTCCGCGAGAGCACGCCGGCGGGCGAGGATCCCCTGCCGGGTTCCGCCTTCGCCCAGTCTTACAACGCCACGGGCATCGACGACGTCGCCGCGAGCATCGACGCGCGGCCCACGACGATCCCCGAGCAGCTCGTCCGCATCTACCCGCTCGAGGTCCTCCAGCAGCGCATCCGCCCATCCCTTTCCGCTGCGCTCGCGAAGCCCCGGTGCGTCGAGCGGGAGAAGCAGGAGCGAGCCGCCGCCCTCCCAGTCGTCGCGGAACCAGCGCCGCAGTGCGCGCACGGCGTCCCGATCCTTCACGACCAGAGCGCCCACCAGGGGACCCAGGAACGCCTCGGCCGCGTCCGGATCTTCCGCCGCAGACGGGAGATAGTCGGCCAGCGGCCCCAGCACGCCGGGGAAGCGCTCCCGGGACGACATCACCTCGGCGACCGCGGGGGCGAAGCCGCCGTAGCCGCGTTCGAGCGCTTCCCGCGCGGCCAGCTCCGCGGCGAGCCGCTGGCTCTCGTCTTCCGCGGTGCGCAGCTCGGCCGCGAGCCGCTCCTCTTCCGCTCTGCGCGCGACGGAGGCGGCTCGCAGCTCCTCGGCTTCGCGCTCGAGGTCGGCGAAGTGCTCGCGCAGAGCTGCGGCGTCGCGCGCGGCGGCCGCGAGTCCGTCGTCCAGGGCGCTCGACTCGTACGCGAGCGCCGCCGACCGATCCGCCAGCCGCGCGGCGCGCTCGCTCGCGCCCGCCGCGCGCGCTTCGCCGACATTCACCTGCTCCTCCACCGCAGCGACTGCCCGCGCCGCCGCGGTTTCTCGACCGCGCGCGTCGTCGGCGGCAGCGCGCCGCGCGCTCAGCGTTTCGCGAGCTTCGGCCTTGCCCGCGGCGCTCTGCTCGACCCCCGAACGCAACTCCGCGAGCTCGCGTTGTACGCCTTCGAGCTCGCTTCGTGCTGCCTGGTGCTCGGTCCCGAGCCGCTGCGCATCTTCGACCCGCTCGGCACGCTCCCGGGCGAGCTGCGCGAGGCGCAGTTCGGCGTGCGAGCGACGCTCGTCGCAGAGGAGGACGTGCCGCTCCCGCTCGT
>JBPCJG010000054.1:0-2752 GCA_051005515.1 Longimicrobiaceae bacterium | reverse complement strand
AAAGACGTAGCCTATCAGATCCGCACCCCGGAGTTTTGGAACTCCATGGACGCCATCGGCGGACCGGGCACATACGAGATGCACGGCACCTTCAACGACGGCAAGGGCCAGCCGTCGCAGAGCAACGCCGTGAGCCACGGTTGTCCGACCGCGCGGTTCAGAAAGGTGAACGTGATCAACACCGGAAGAGGAGCGTAGCGATGCCGCAGTATTTCTCCCGCGAGGAAGCCCGAGCCCTCGCCGACAAGACCATCGCCTTCGGTACCGCGGACGAGACGCGCGTCAACGTCCAGAGCGGTTCGGAGGGCAACACCCGCTTCGCGGTGAACCAGATCACCACCAGCGGCGACGTGGTCAACGCGAGCGTCGGGGTGACCAGCGCCTTCGGCAAGCGGGTCGCGAGCGCGACCACCAACCGCTTCGACGACGCATCGCTGAAGCAGGTGGTCGAAACCAGCGAGCGGCTCGCCCGCCTGGTCCCCGAGGACCCCGAGTACCTCGGTGAGCTGGGGCCGCAGCAGTACGCCGATCCGGACGCTTTCTTTCCCGCCACGGCGGGGCTCGATCCGGCGCGCAGAGCCGAGATCGCGTCGCGGATCATCGAGCCGGCCCAGGCGAAGGGGCTGAACTCGACCGGCTTTCTCACCTACCAGGCCGGCTCCCAGGCGGTGGCCACCAAGCGGGGGCTCTTCGCCTACAACGACGCGACCCTGGCGACGCTCACCATGACGGTCCGGACGCCGGACGGCACCGGCTCGGGCTGGGCGGGGATCGGCGGCAACGATTTCGCGGCGCTCGACGTCGGGGCGGCCGCCGAGCGCGCGGTCCGCAAGGCGGAGATGTCGCGCAACGCGAAGGCGGTCGAGCCCGGCAAGTGGACGGTGATCCTGGAGCCCACCGCGGTCGGCAACCTGGTGTCGCTGCTGGTCTTCGCGCTGAACGCGCGGCAGGCGGACGAAGGGCGCTCGTTCTTTGCCAAAGAGGGCGGGGGAAACCGCATCGGCGAGAAGTTCCTGGACGCGCGGGTGACCATCCACTCCGATCCGGCCGACCGGACGCTCTTTTCGGCCCCCTTCAACGGCGAGGGTCTCCCCAACCGCCGCATGATGTGGATCGAGAACGGCGTCCTCAGGAACCTGGTCTACGACCGCTTCTGGGGGCAGAAGAACCAGCTCAATCCCACCGGCTTCCCCGACGGCTACTACATGGCGGGGGGGAACAGCTCGGTGGAGGAGATGGTCGCTTCGACCGAGCGGGGCCTGCTGGTTACCCGCTTCTGGTACATCCGCTCGGTGGACCCGCGCACGATCCTCTACACCGGGCTGACGCGGGATGGAACCTTTCTGATCGAGAACGGCCGTATCACCGGCGCTGTCAAGAACCTGCGCTGGAACGAGTCACCCGTTTTCGTGCTCAACAACCTCGAGGCGATGGGGGAGCCGGTCCGCGTCAACGCCTTCGGCTCCGGCGACCTCGGCGACAATGTGGTGGTCCCGCCATTGAAGGTGCGAGACTTCACCTTCACGTCGATTTCAGACGCGGTGTAGGCAGCCGGTACGGCGTTGACAGGCACGCGCCGACGCGGCTAGCTTGGTCGATTCCACAGCGCCGCCACCCCGCTCGACGGCGTCGCGCTCCCGATCCGGCAGCACCTTACTCCAGCGATGTTCCAAGACCTTCGGGTCCGCTTCGCGTTGATCGCGGGCCTGCTCCTCCTCTGCGGCTGGTTCCTCTACGACCGGGGGATCAACTTCGGCCTCGACCTGCAGGGTGGCACCTACCTGTCCATCGAAGTCGTGGACAGCGCCGGCACCATGACGGCGGCAGAGCGCGACGACGCAGTGGATCAGGCGTTGACCGTGATCCGCACCCGCATCGACGAGCTGGGGGTGGCGGAGCCGACGGTGCAGCGCGCCGGGAGCGACCGCATCATCGTCGAGCTGGCGGGACTCCGCAATCAGGATCGGGCCAAGTCGATCATCCAGCGCAGCGCCGTGCTCAAGTTCCAGATCGTCGAGGATCTGGACGAGCTGGCGCAGGCGCTCCCCCGGATGGACCGGGCGATCGTCGCCGCCGGCGCCGCGCTCCCGGCCGACACCGCGACCGGCGTGTCTTCCCCCGTCGGCGGGCTTTTCCAGGCGGCGCGGGACACGGCGGTGCAGGACACCGCCGCGGCCGCACGGCCACTCTCGACCAAGCTGCAGCCGACCGGGCAGGAGGGGCAGCTCGGGGTACTGGAAAGCGATGTCCCCGCGGTGCAGCGCTACCTGTCGCTGCCGGCGGTGCAGCAGCTCCTTCCCCGCGGCACCGTGCTCCGCTGGGGCATCCCGGAAACCGTCGAAGGCCAGCCGGCACCGCAGTTCCGCACCCTCTACCTGCTTGCGGAGGAGCCGCTGATCACGGGCGAGTTCCTCACCCGCGCGCAGGCGCAGCCCGATCCGCAGTTCGGGCGGCCGCTGGTGGTCTTCGAGATGAATCGGCAGGGGGGCCGCAGGTTCGGTCGGGGGACGGGGGCGAACATCGGCAGGTTGATGGCGATCGTGCTCGACGAGCGGGTCGTGAGCGCCCCGGTGATCCGCGGACAGATCAGCACCAACGGCCAGATCGAGCTGGGCAACGAAACCTTGCAGGAAGCCCGCGACCTCGCGCTGGTGCTGCGCGCCGGGGCGCTGAAGGCGCCGATCCGCATCGCGGAGGAGCGCACCGTGGGGCCGTCGCTCGGCGCCGACTCGATCGAGCGCGGGCAGATCGC
>JBPCJG010000053.1:0-2528 GCA_051005515.1 Longimicrobiaceae bacterium | reverse complement strand
AGGAGCGGCAGAAGCTGAACCGGGAGAACATCGGCTTTGTCTTCCAGCAGTACCACCTCTTAGACGACCTGACCGTCTATGAGAACCTCGACATCCCGCTGTCCTACCGGAACGTGCCGAAGCCCGAGCGTCAGGCGATCGTCGCGGAGACGCTGGACCGCTTCGGGATCGTCGCGAAAAAGGATCTTTTCCCCACGCAGCTCTCCGGCGGGCAGCAGCAGATGGTGGCGGTGGCGCGGGCGATGGTCGCGCCACCGTCGCTGATCCTCGCCGACGAGCCGACGGGGAGCCTGCACTCCACTCAGGGCAGGATGATCATGGAGCTGCTCGGCGAGCTGAACCGGCAGGGGACCACCGTCATCCAGGTCACCCACTCCGAGGAAAACGCGGCGTACGGGGACCGGGTGATCCAGCTGCGCGACGGGTGGAGGGTGGAAGGATAGTCCCGCGCGATCGCTCCTGGGATTTCGCCGTCCCGCCTCCGCGAGATGGGCCAGGGGGCAGTCGGCGGGCGCGGAGCAGCTTGAAACTGGCGCTGGCACCCGCGGTGCGGTCGAAGGTGTAGGTAGTGGTCGCGCCGGATGCGTTGGCGAGGCGGCCGATCAAGTGAGCGGCGAAGTCTGCGCGTCCCGCTGCGTAGTCGGCGACCGCCTGCTCGAGCAGGCCGCGATCTTCAACCACGAACAGAGTGCCGGCATCGGAATCGGCCGCCGCGCTGTCAGCACGCGCGAGTATCTGGTGCAGGACGGCGAGAATGTCGCCCTTGGGAAGGTTGTAGCTGCTGCGCAATGTCCAGACGAGCTCGCACAGAACGATGTACGAGACGAACACAGCTTCGCCCCTCGCAGACGCTTTGCTCAGGAGAGCCGTCGCGAGCTTTGCCTGGCTCCCGTCCACACCAGGGTACAGATAGCTCAGCAGAACATGGGTATCAACTGCGCAGCGGCGTATATTGCTGCTGGCGCTGCTCGCCGGGTTGCCCGGGATCCTGCTCGGGCTCATCCTCCTCTGGAAGGGCGGCTTCGCCCCCCGCACGCAGTGGACGCTCACGCTGCTCGTGGTCGGAGCGTGGCTGGGATTCGCGTTCGCTACGCGCGAGCGCGTGATCCGTCCGCTGCAGACCCTCGCAAACCTGCTCGGCGCACTGCGCGAGGGCGACTTTTCGGTGCGGGCCCGCGGCGCCCGCACCGACGACGCCCTCGGCCTCGCCCTCTGGGAGACGAATACGCTCAGCCGCACATTGCGCGACCAGCGGCTGGCGGCGCTGGAAGCTTCGGCGCTGCTCCGCGCGGTCATGCAGGAGGTGGACGTCGCCGTCTTTGCCTTCGATGGGGGGTCTCGGCTCCGCCTGGTGAACCGCGCCGGCGAGCGCCTGCTGGATCTGCCCGCCGCGCGGCTCCTCGGTCGCGGCGCGCACGACGTCGGGCTCTCGGAAGCTCTGCTCGGCCCTGCCTCTCCCACTCTCGAAGCGAGCTTCGCGACCGGGGGGAACCGCTGGGAGGTGCGGCGCACCGCCTTCCGTTTGGAGGGACGCCCGCACCAGCTGCTGGTGCTCACCGATGTCAGCCGAGTCCTCCGTCAGGAGGAGCGGCTGGCGTGGCAGCGTCTGGTCCGGGTACTCGGTCATGAGATCAACAACTCGCTGGCCCCGATCCGCTCCATCGCCGGGAGCCTGCAGGACCTGCTGCGCCGCGAGCCGGCGCCGGCGGATCGCGAGGCCGACCTGCGCCAGGGGCTCGAGGTGATCGCCGCGCGCTCGGCGGCGCTGGGCCGGTTCATGGCCGCGTACGCGCGGTTGGCGCGGCTTCCTCCGCCGCGGATGGCCACGATCGACGTCGGGGAATGGGTGCGCCGCGTAGCCGACTACGAAACGCGCGTGCCGATTCGGGTAGTCGCGGGTGAGCCGGTCGCCCTGCGGGCCGACGGCGATCAGCTCGAGCAGCTCCTCATCAACCTGGTACGCAACGCCGCGGATGCGGCGCTGGAAACGGAGGGCAGCGTCGAAGTGGGCTGGAGCCGCAACGGGAGCGGTGTGATCGTGTGGGTGGAGGACGACGGTCCCGGACTCCCGGAAAGCGCGAACCTGTTCGTCCCCTTCTTCACCACCAAGCCAGGCGGCAGCGGGATCGGCCTGGCGCTCAGTCGGCAGATCGCCGAGGCGCACGGCGCGACGCTGACGCTGCGCGAGCGGGCAGACGGGCGGGGGACGCGGGCGGAGCTGGGGTTCGCGGCATCCAGCGGTCGCTGAGCGGGCTGCGGACGCGGGACCCCAAGCTTCCGCTCAGCCCGAGCGCAACACCAGGTCGCGCTGGTCCACGATCTTGGCCCGGTCGCGCACGTCCGCGAGCCAGCGTCGCACCAGCGATTCCTGGAGCTGCTGCTCCATCGCCGCCCGCTGCGATTCCTTCTGCGCCTCCCACGCCTCGCGATCCGCGGGCGTCCGCTCGACGGGTCGGATCAGGAACGCCCCGGCAGGCGTGCTCACCGGCTCGCTGACCTGCCCGATCGGTACACCGAAGGCCGCGCCG
>JBPCJG010000052.1:0-7689 GCA_051005515.1 Longimicrobiaceae bacterium | reverse complement strand
TGCGGACGGGGAGCCGCACGAGGCGGTTGACGGCGTTGCCGTCGATGGTGTCGGTGACCTGCGTCACCACCAGCAGATCTTCCTTCAGCGTCGGCTTGATCCCCAGGTCCACCCGGACGGGGCCGATCGGCGAGGCGTAGCGGACGCCGAAGCCCGGAGTCACCGCCGAACGGGCCTCCGCCGGCACGCTCAGTCCCGGATCGCTGACCCGGGCGGCGTCCACGAAGACGGCGCCGGAGAAGCTGCCGAAGAGCGGCTGGCGGTACTCCAGGTTCCCTTCGAGCAGACGGGTGCCGCCGAGCGGGCGCGGCTGGAACTCCGACGATTTCACCTTGCTGAAATCGCAGGTGGGCGGTCCCGCGCGCAGGTCGTCGCAGGCGGCTGGGGCGGTGTCGCCGGCGGTGAGCAGGATCTCAGGGTCGATGGTGAGGATGCGCGGGCCGAGCTGGTTCTCGCCATACCCCCGCACCGACTGCGAGCCGCCGGCGTAGAAGCGTTTGGCCGGGTGCAGGATCCCCTGGCCAGCCCCCGTCTCGGCGCCCACCGCCGCGGCGGTGCCGGCGAGCGGCTCCGCCCAACCGCCGCGTACGCGCGCCGCCAGGGTCCCCGAACCCAGCGAAAAGTAGCGGCTGTACTCGGCGGAAGCACGGTTGTAGCGGAAGTCGGAGAGCGTCGCCTGCGAGGCGTGCTCGGCCTCGATCCGCGCCCGCCAGCCGCGGGTGGGCGCCAGCGGGTCGTCAGAGCGGTCGGCGAAGCCGGACAGCGTGAGCGGCGACAGGCTCTGCGTCCCCTGCAACCCCTCGATGGTGGGCGCGTCGCACGTCCCGAAGAAGACGCAGAAGTAGACGCCGCCGGCCAGGATGGTGTTGCGCTCGTAGCGGTAGCCGAGGCTGAGCGGGACGTTTTCCGCGAGCCGTCGGGTGAAAGAAGCGTTGGCTCCGACGCCGCGGTCCACGACCACGGCCGGGACCACCCGGCGGTGGGTGAAGAGTCCCAGGCCCAGGGAGTTGCGCCAGGAGCGGAAGGCCGGCTGCGTCAGCTCGGCGCTCGCCTGCCAGGTGGGATCGAGGAAGTCGCCGGAATCGGTTCCTCCCAGATCGGACGGCGCTACGTCGCTGAAGACGAAGTTCCCGTTCAACTGGTGGGCGAACAGGTTCCCCACCGCCGCGTTCAGGTCGAGGCGCCTGCCTCCCCCCAGGAAGTTGTAGCGGGTGAATCCCCCCTCCACCTGGAAGAAGTCTATGGTGTTGAAGCCGAAGCCCGTACGCAGCACGCGGAAGGGCGCCTCCTCCACCGTGACGGCCACCACCTTGGAGCTGTCCTGCGCACCCGGCACTTCGACCGACGTCTGCCGGAACATCCCCGTGCGGTAGAGCTCACGCTGCGCCCGCTGAACGTCGCGGTGGCGGTACAGCTCCCCGGGTCGCAGGGCCACGGAGTTGCGGATGGTGCGGTCGGAGACCTCCTCGTTCCCCGCCACCGTGATCGCCTCGATGGTGGTCACGTAGTTCGGCTCGAGGCGCAGCTCGAGGGCGGCGGTGTGTAGCGAATCGGAGACGATGGCGGTATCGGAGACGGACGCGTCGCCGTAGCCGCGCGCCCAGAGCGCGTCCAACAGGCGGATCTCGGTCGAATCCACCTGGCCGAGATCGAACGGCTCCCCCACCTCCGGCAGGCCGAGATCGCGGATCTCCTCGTCGCTCAGCACGGGACGGGTCTGCCGCACCGCAACCGCCGCGAGCAGCGTGGGAGGGCCCGGTGCGACGGTGAAGCGAACCTTGACGTCGTCGCCGTCGGGAATCACTTCGGAAGAAACCGCGGCCGCGCGCCACCCCCTGCGCCAGAGGAAGACGCGGACGCGCAGCTCGTCGCGCGGCACTTCTTCCCGGACGAGATAGTGCTTCTCGACGAACGTTCCCGACTCCGGAAAGAGCTTGCAGAACGGAAAGAACGCGAGGCTGCGGCAGGAGGTCTCGCGGGTCGCCAGGGTGGCGCGGAGGGCTTCCTCGTCCACCTCGGGGAGGCCGCGGAACTCGACCTTTGCGATCAGGGGATGCGCGTCGAGGGGAGTGGACTGCGCCCGCAGTGAGACGGCGGGTGCCGCCATCCCGATACAAATCGTCAGACGGATCCAGCGCTGCACGCGCGGACGCAGACCGCGGATCGGGAACGTGGGACGGCGGGGGTCGGGGATGGTAACTCTCTAAACATCAGGAAGTTGCAGGATCTTCTAACCGCCGCTTCCCGCGAGGTTCCAGCCCCCGGCCCGGGGGAAGAGCCCCTTCAGAAGGGCGGGATCGTCAACACCACTTCGTCGCCCGGAAGCACGGTGATCTCCTGGCTCACCGGCGTCGCAGACGAACCTATCGGGTCCGCGAGGAAGCGGAGCGAGGTGGCGCCGAAGATCAGATACTGCGGGATCGGCAGGGTCGCTGTGCTGTTCGCCGTCACCTGGCCGAGACGGATGCGTTGGCTCTGGCGGAGTACGTACACCGTCATGTCGAGCGTAGCACGGTTTTCTACCCGCACCGTGGTCGGGGTCTCGTCCCGTGCGCCGGAGCGCTGCATGCCGGTGCACGCGGCGAGCGCCAGCGCGAGCGGAAGGAGCACGACTGCCTGCCGCAGTGCCTTCATGTGAACCTCCGGGGGGGGATCGCTGGGAGCGGGACCCGCACGGAACGCGCCGCCGTGAAACCGGGGCATCCCGCATGCGTAAGGGAGAATGAATCAGAATGTCCCCCACCCCACGAGGAGGCAAGGGTGTTCGCTCTGCTAGGATTGATCTTGACGATAGGCCTCACCGCCCTGGGATTCACCCAGGCGCGCAGCTTCGTCCGCCGCCGTCTGCGCTGGGTGAATGCGGTCAAGGGCCCGGGCGCCCCGCTGGTGGCGGGAGTAGTGGCTGCGCTGCTGGCGGCGCCGGTGACCTGGCTGCTCCCGCTGGTGGGCGGCGGTACCGCCTTCCTCTTCGGCGTCGGCGTGGGAGCCGGCGTCGCAGCCGGCGCCCGCGACACGAGTCGCCCCTGGCTCAATCCGGGGCCGGAGTAGCTTTCGACCCGGCCGCGGTGTCCGGGAGCAGCGAGACCTGCACGTAGCGATCGGGGTCGAGGTAGCGCACGGCCGCCCGCCGCACCGCGTCGGCGTCGATCCGGCGCAGGCGCTCCGCGCCGGCGGGGATCTCGCGCAGATCCCAGCCGTAGCGGTCGTAGCGGATGAGCTGCCGGAGCCAGAAGCCATCCTCGCGCAGGTCGATCTCCTGCTGGCGCCGGACGGCCTCCCGCACCTTGGCGAGATCTCCGGGCCGCGGCCCCTCCTCCCGCAGCCGGGCGATCTCGGCGAAGACGGTGCGGGTGAGCTCGTCGAGCCGCTCGGGCGAGGTGCCGAAGCCGATCGCGACGCGGTAGTGGGGATGCGGGTCGCGCAGCGCGACGGCGCCGACCCCTGCGCCGTAGGTACCCCCCAGCTCCTCCCGCAGCGTTTCGCGCAACCGCAGCTCCAGGGTCTCCTGCAGCGCGTAGAGCGCGTTCACCTCCGAACGGCCGAAGTCCATCTCTCCGCTGAAGACGATGCGCGTCGCTGCCTTGGGCTCGCTCCCGCGCCGCACCGTCCTGCTCACCACGTCGGGGGGCGGTCGGATCCCCAGGTCGCGGGCGTGTTCGCCGCCGCCCTCTGCCGGGAGCGACGCCAGGTAGCGCTCCACCAGGGAGCGCAGCGAGTCCGGCGAGAAGCTGCCCACCAGATAAAAGGTGAAGTCGCCGGCGTCGGCGAAGCGCTCCCGGTACACCTCCAGCGAGCGGTCGAGGTCGAGCGAGTCGAAGGTGGCTGCGGAGATCGGCCTGGCCCGCGGGTGGCCCTGCGTCAGCGCGAGCTGCAAGGTGTCGGCGAAGGCCGCCTCCGGGCTCGCGTCGCGGTTGCGGAGCCGCTCGCGGGCGCGTGAGCGGTACGCGTTCCACGCCGAGGTGTCGCGGCGGGGGGCGGTGAAGTAAAGGTAGACGAGCTGGAAGAGGGTTTCGGCGTCGCGCGGGCGGGCGGAGCCGGAAACCGCCTCCTCGTCGTCGTCGAGGCTGACGCCGACGCTCGCGCCTTTGCCGGCCAGCCGCTTGCCGAGCGCCACCAGATCCCAACGTCCGACGCCTGCCGTCTGCACCGCCGCCGTCGCGAAGCGCGCCGCGAGGAAGAGGGAGTCGGGGACCAGCGAGCTGCCGCCGGGGCTGCGCCCGGCGAGCAGGATCTGGTCGTCGCCGAAATCGGTGGGCTTGAGCAGCACCCGCGCCCCGTTCGAGAGCCGCCACTCGGTTACGCCGACTTCGGGGTAGCCCGTCTCGGCCACGACCCGGCCGGGCTGCGGGAGTGGGTCGAGGAGCGGCGCGTCGTCCACGTCTTCGCGGTAGGGAAAGGTAGTCTCGGCAGACGCCTGGGCCACGATCGCGGCGAGCACCGCCTCGCTCGGCGGCGGCTCCCCCGGCTTCGCCGTGGCGGTGACCAGCAACGTCCGGTCCCGCTGCGCCGCCCAACCGCGCGCCACCGCATCCACGTCGCGCAGGCGCACCCCGGGGAGATAGCCGCGCAGCAGCTCGTAGTCGGTATCCTCGGCGGTGGGGACGTCGCCGTACAGGAAGGCGCCCGCGTAGTCGGCGGCATACCCGACCGACGTGGCGCGCTCGCGCTCGGCGTGGCGCTGCTCCGCCCGCCGCAGCGTTTCCGCCTGCGCCCGCTCCAGCTCGGCGGCGGTGAAGCCGTGCTGCGCCGCCCGCCGCAGCTCGCGCAACAACATCGCCACCGCCTCGCCCTCCTCCCCCTCCCGCGCACTCCCGCTCAGCACGGTTCCCTCGAGCGGACGGAGCAATCTTCCGGTGTACGAGCCGACGTCGAGCAGCTCCGCGCCGGGCTCCTGGGTGCGCTCATAGAGGCGCTCCATCAGCATCGCTCCCGCGAGCGACTCGACCAGACCGCGGCGGCTCGCCCCGTACGTCCCGCCGGCCCGCGCCGGCCGCTTCAGGTAAAGCGTGAAACGCGACGCCGTCACCTCCCGGTCGGTCACGACGGAGACGCTGGTCCGGTCGTAGGACGGCACCGGAAAGGCGGGGCGGGGCCGCGGCTCAGCGGGACCCGACAGCGAATCGAAGCGCGCGCGGATCATCTGCTCCACCCGCGCAACGTCGAAATCTCCCACGGCGACGATCGCCATCAGGTCGGGGCGGTACCAGTCGCGGTAGAAGCGGCGAAGCGTAGCGGCGGAGACCGTGTCGAGCGAGGCGCGGGTGCCGATCGGGAGCCGTTCGGCGTAGCGGGAGCCGCCGTAGAGCACGGGGAGCTGCCGATCGCGGATGCGCGATCCGGCTCCCAGCCCCAGGCGCCACTCCTCGATCACCACCCCCCGCTCCTGCTCGACGTCGGCCGAGTCGAAGGCGATCCCGCTCGCCCAGTCCTCGAGGATGTCGAATCCACGCGCCAGCATCCCGGCGCTGTCCGTGGGCACGCTGAGCTGGTAGACGGTCTCGTCGAAGCCGGTGTAGGCGTTGATGTCGGGACCGAAGCGCATGCCGATCCCTTCCAGGTAGTCGACCAGCTCGTGGCGCGGGAAGCGGCGCGTGCCGTTGAACGCCATGTGCTCGACGAAGTGGGCGACGCCGAGCTGGTCCGGGTCCTCGAGTACGCTCCCCGCGTCCACCACCAGGCGCAGCTCGGCGCGGGCGCGCGGCTCACGGTTGGCGCGCACGTAGTAGCGCAGCCCGTTCGCCAGGGTGCCCGCGTGCAGCGCCGTGTCGGCCGGGAGCGGCGTGCGCGGGCTCGGCCCCGAAGGGCCGCGCAGCAGACCGCACGCGGCGCACACCACGACGAGCAGGAGGAGACGGAGACGTTGCATCGGAGGGGACCGAGGAGACGGGTGACGCGGCTTTGTACCGCTCCGCTCGGGCGCGGGATCCGCGCTCGCGAGGAAGTGGCAGGCTCCGTGCGCTGGCTCCCGCACCCCCTTCCCCGACGATCTGTGGATCTCGAATCCGGCTCCCCCCTCTGGCCCGCGCTCGACCCCGCGCCCCCCGCCTCCCCTGCGCTGGAGAAGCCGGAGCGCTGCGAGGTAGCCGTCGTCGGCGCCGGCGTCAGCGGCGCGCTGCTCGCCTGGCGGCTCGCGAGCGAGGGCGCCGACGTGGTCGTGCTCGACCGCCGCCGACCCGGCGCGGGGAGCACGGCGGCCAACACGGCGCTGCTGGAATACACGCTGGACCTGACCATGTCGGAGCTCGCGGGGCGAATCGGCGAGGAGCGCGCGGTGCGCGTCTATCGGAGCTGCCGGGACGCCGTGGCTACGCTCGAGGAGTGGACGCGCGAGCTGGGCGACTCCTGCGGCTTCCGCCGCCGCCCGAGCGTCTACCTGGCCAGCTCGGAAGGCGACGCCACCGGGATCCGCGACGAAGCCGCGCTGCGGGAGCGGCACGGCTTCCCGGTGGAATTGTGGGAGCGGAACGCCATCGAGGAACGCTTTCCCTTCTCGAGATCCGCGGCGCTGCTCACGCCCGACGCCGGCGAGGTAGACCCGCTCCGGCTGACCCGCGCGCTGCTCGCCGCGGCGGTGGAGCAGGGCGCGCGCGTCTATTCCCATACCGAAGTTACGGGATACGCCGCCGGGCGCCGTTCGGTCGCGCTGCGCACGACCAGGGGGCACCGCGTCCGCACCAACCGCGTCGCCGCGGCGACCGGCTACGAGACCGAGGAGTGCCTCCCCGACCCGCGCGTCTCGCTCTGGAGCACCTACGCGCTCGCGAGCGAGCCGGTGGAGTCGTTTCCGGGGTGGTGGGAGCGCTGCCTGCTCTGGGAGACGGCGCGCCCCGCCTACCTGTACCTGCGGACGACGGGAGACGGGCGGATTCTGGTGGGAGGAGAGGACGAGCCGTACACGGACGCCGCCGCACGCGACGCGGCGTTACCGGAAAAGACGCGGCGGCTGGCGGAGCGCTTCGCGGAGCTCTTTCCCAACACCCCGCTTGAGGTGGCACACGCCTGGACAGGGACCTTTGCCGAGACGGAAGACTCACTGCCGTTCATCGGCCCGCGGCCGGGGCTCCCCCGCGCCTGCTTCTCACTCGGCTACGGCGGCAACGGGACGCTCTTCGCGGTCATCGCCGCCGAGGTGCTGGCGGATCTGCACTTCGGGCGCGCGAACGCCGACGCGGAGCTGTTCGGGTTCGGGCGGTGAGGGTGTCGGTGACGGCGTTCGGGCGGCCGGCTGGCGACGGCTGCATCACGGGACCATCCGCAACGCCTGCCGCCTCACGCGGTAGATCTGGAAATCGTCGTCCAGGGTGAAGACGGTGTCCAGGCGCTCCTGCTCGGCCACCGCCACGAGCGTGGCATCGGCGAAGTCCATCGGCAGGTCCTCGTATTTGTCGATCAGCGCAGCGATGCGCTCAACCAACGCCAGAATATCCGCAGGCTCCAGCTCCTCCGCCTGGATCATCGTCAGGATTGCACCCCGCGCCACGACTGAACGCCGGAGTAGGTACATCGCCTCGGTGATCACCGGCCACGTCGTGAGCAGCTGCGCCCGCTCGTGCTTCAGGTACTCGGCGCAGCGCTCGTGGTCCGGATCACCGCGGTTGAGCAGCGCCACGAGCGGCCCGGTGTCCACCAGCAGCCGGCTCACCGCCGGTCCTTATGTCCGAAGCCTGCACGGAGGGCCTCCTCCGCACC
>JBPCJG010000051.1:0-5705 GCA_051005515.1 Longimicrobiaceae bacterium | reverse complement strand
GAAGGTGGGTATCCCCGCGGCCGTCAGCGGATGCACCAGTCCCGTGGCCTCTGCGACGATCGGGTCCAGCCGCTCGTCGGGCATGTAAACGAAGTCGCCTACGATCAGCACGGCCGCGGGGCGCTCTTCGATCAGCCGGTCCACGATGCGCTCGATCGTGCGGGTATTGGCCCACCACATCCCGATCTGGAAATCGGCAATCACGGCGATCCGCCTTCCTTCCCACGCGGGAGGAAGATGGGGCAACTCCACCACCTCCTCTTCAGTATCGATCAGTCGCGGCTCGATCGCCACACCCCATAGAAGCATCAGCAGGACGAGCACCAGCAAGCCGCCGCCAATGTACCGGATCCATTTCATCTCAAGCTCCACTTGCGGCAGCACACGCTCGATGGCGCACTTCGATCTGCATTTCAGTAGAATACGCGTGGTGGCAAGCGGTCCTTTCTACGGTCCCGCTCACGATCCTTGAGCGTTGCCATCAACCCGCCAGCGCCGCCGCGGCGTACCAGACGCCGAAAAGCAGGCTCCCCGCGCCGAACGCCGGCACCAGAGCTTCGATCCGGCGGCCCCGGGCGCCGCGCGCGATCGCGGACCCGAACACGGCGGAAACCGCCGCCATCGAGAATGCGGTGGCGACGGCAAAGAGCAGGAGCGCCAGGGTCGCCGCGCCGCGTCCGGGGACCGCGGCGACCAGCAGCACTCCGGCGCCCGCCGAGCCGCCGACGCCGTGCACGAGTCCGATCCCGAACGCGGCCAACGGGGTGCGACCCACCCGCTCGGCGTGGCCGTGCCGATGGGTCACCGGGTGCGCGCCCCCTGAGGGGTGTTCGTGCACGTGGGGATGCGCGTGCGTCTTTCCCTCATGCTCGTGCGGGTGCGAATGGAGCGTGCCGCGCCGCCAGCGCAGCAGCAGCCGGAGAGCGAGCACCACGATGAGTACGCCCACGGCCACCTCCGCGGCGCGCTGCACGCCGAGCGGAAGCGAACTCTTGAAGAGGATCAAGGGCAACCCGAACACCACCAGCGTCGTCGCGTGCCCGAGACCCCAGAACATGCCGAGCTCCCCCGCGGTGCGCGCGCCGGTGCGCCGATCCTGCTCTCCGAGGACCAGAGTGGAAAGCGCGGTCAGGTGGTCCGGATCGGTGGCGTGGCGCAGACCCAGCAGGACGGCAACGAAGAGCGCCATCGTGACGCTCCCCCCGCCGAGCCGGACCAGCCATTCGTCGAAGCCGAACATCAGTCGGCCTCTACCAGCTCGCGCAGCACGTGGTAGGCGCTTGCCTGCGCTTCCTGGATACGGGGGATGTGCTCGGAGCGGCTGACGATCACGTGGTCGGCAAGGCGCTCCTCCGCCACCCGGCCACCGTCGTATCCGACCATCGCGATGCTCCCCAGCCCCCGCCTGCGCGCCTCGGCGAGCGCGGCGATCACGTTGCGCGAGTTGCCGCTGGTCGAGAGCGCCAGGACTACGTCGCCCTCTTTTCCGTACGCGATGATCTGTCGCGAGAAGAGCGCGTCCGTCCCGATGTCGTTGGCGATCGCGGTCAGAATCGCGGCGTCCTCGGTGAGGTCGAGCGCCGGCCGGGGGCGCAGCCTGGCTGGCGGCGTGCGGAAGTCGGCCACCGCGTCGCTGGCGTCGGTGGCGGAGCCGCCGTTGCCGAGGGCGAGCAGCACCCCGCCGGATGCGAAGCTGGAGCGGAGCGTGGCCGCGGCCGCGTGCAGAGCTTCCCGGTTTTCCGTCAGCGTGTGCTCGCGCAACTCCCCTACCTCCTCCGCCTTGAGCAGCACCGAGCGCCGCACGTCGGCGAGGACGCTCTCCAGATCGTCTTCCCGCTGCGCGAGAAAGGGGTAGAGGAAGCCGGAGGCGCCGGCGTCGTGGATGGGTCGCGCGTCGCGCCCCCGCAGCAGACCCGGGTGGTCGAAGAAGACGTGGACCAGCTCCCAGAGAACATGGTAGAGAGTCTCCGCCAGCTCCTGACGCACGAAGGGGTCGCCGCTCGGCGGGTCGAAGTCCCACTCCGCCCCCGCGGCGGAGAACGCTATGGTGAGGCAGCCGCGTTCGCGCAGGAGCTCCAGCGCGGCGATGCTGTCGGGGTCGGCGTCGTCGGTACCGAAGACGATCGCCATGTCGCCGGGGGCGGCGAGCAGCTCGGCCTGCCGGGGGAGCGGTCCCCCCTCCCCCGTGAGGCCGAGCGCGGGAAGGGCCCGCTTGCCGACGATTACGGGGTGGACGAACTCCACGGCGACGTGGCGCGCGTCCGAACGCGCCGCGGGCGTGCCACCCAGCGCCAGCAGGCGTCCGCCCTTTGCGAAACGCTCGGCCATGTGGTGGCAGAGCCGGGCGACGCGCTTCGCTTCCGCGGCGAAGAAGATTCCGTTCGCGCGAGATCTTGCTTCGAGCAGCGCTTCCAGCCGCCCGCTGATCGGTTCGGCGGACGCTGCCCTGCCGCTCAAACCGGCTGCTTCAGATCGGAAGCGGCGTGGACGAGCCAGTCGGTCCACTCCTCCACCCCCTCTCCCGTCTTCGCGCTCACCTGCAGACGCGGCGCATCGGGGTTCACCGCTCGCACGTTCTCCAGAAAGTGGGGGAGATCGAAATCCAGATGAGGGAGCAGGTCGATCTTGTTGATCACGATCAGATCCGCCGTCCGGAACATGAGCGGGTATTTGAGCGGCTTGTCCTCCCCCTCCGTCACCGAGGTGATCATCACCCGTGCGTCTTCGCCGACGCGAAATTCGGCGGGGCAGACGAGGTTGCCCACGTTCTCGATGATCAGAAGGTCGATGTGGTCGAGCGGGAGCTGGGGGAGCGCCGAACGGACCATGTTGGCGTCCAGGTGGCACTCGCCGCCGAAGCCCGCGTCGGTGTTGATCTGGACGACGGGCACGTCGTGGAAGCGGGCAAGCCGGTCCGCATCGAGGTTGCCCTGCACGTCCCCTTCAAGAACACCGATCCGGAGTGGGTCTCGCCGCTGCTCCAATCGCTCGAAGGCGCGCTCGAGCAGCGTGGTTTTCCCTGCCCCCGGCGAACTCATCAGGTTGACCACCGCCATTTCCGCGCGGTCGAAGTCGTCCCGGTTGGCCCGGGCTATGGTGTTATTGGCGTCCAGCGCGTCGCGCACGACGCGGACACGTTTCACATGCATGTTTCTCGGTCTCCCCGCTGGCTACATCCCTCGCATCTTGAGATATCTGCGGATCTCCGGGAGCTGCTTCACCATCGCGGCCGCGATGCCCGCAAGGAGCCCGTAGAAGAGGATTCCCCCCATCCCGCCACCGTTGTCGTCGTCGTGATCGCGCTCTTCCATCCGGTACTGGCGGCGGCGCCGCAGCTCTTTGTCTCCCATGACGTTACCCTTCCCCGTTCAAGGTGAACCCGCGCTCGTCTCGGAAGCGATCAACTCGTCCACCAGGGACTGGATCAGCCCCATCGCCTCCCCGACCGCTTCCCGCACGGGGGGGCTCAATTCCATCACCATTTCGTCGTAATCCTCACCGCTGATCACGGTTTCCGGTTCGCAGCCGACCACCAGTGTCTTCGGCGGAACTCTACCCATCGCCTGCGCCAGACGGAGCACCTTCGCCGGATCCATGCCGTGGGTGTCGATCACCACCGGCCCTTCCTCGGGCAACTCCGGCTCGATCACGTAGAGTGTTCCGGGAGCGCTGCCGCGCGGCGTCGCGTCCACCAGGATCGCGGCGCAATATCCTTCCTGCAGTTCGTAAGCTAGATCCATTCCCCGGATCCCGAAATCGATCACTTTCACCCCGCGGGGAAGATCGGCCTGCGCGAGCCGGTGCGCGACCTCCACGCCGAACCCGTCGTCGCCCAGGAAAACATTGCCGATCCCCGCGATCAGGATGCGCGCGGTGGGCGGCAGGTCGGTGGGTCCCGCGGGTAGTGGCTCCACCTCCTCCAGCGAAAAGAAGAAGCGGTGTCCCGGCTGCTTCGCCTCTCCGAGCTGGCGCCCCGGATCCGCTTCGAGAGTCACCGCCACGTGAAAACCCCCTTCCGCGTCCTCTTCGATCCCCTCGACGATCGCGGCCTGCCCGGTGAGGGCGAGATCGAAGATGTCCTTGTTGCCTGAAGGCCGGAGAAGGACGCGGCTCCCGCGACGCAGCTCCACGTCGTCGACGACCACGAATTCGGGGCCGGGGGCCTCCATCTCGGTCCAGAAGTCACCGGGCTCGATCACCGGGGGTGGAGCGGCCGGAGTTCACGGATCGTCCCGTGCAGGCGCATGAGCTCTTCCGAGGAGAGCGAGGAGCAGCGGTCGAGGATCTCCCGCGCGCGAGGGTCCGAGGCGCGCATCTCCGCCTTTTCCTCGTCCGTCAGGCTGAGGATGTTGAGGATGAGGAGCTGGTCGATCTCGCCTCCGTCGAAGAGGTCGCCGGGACTTTCCGGCGCGATGCGCGGATAGTCTTCGAGAATGATCGGCGAAGCGAGCAGCGTGCTTCGATCTCCGCGCTCGCCGACCAGAATCGGCCAGGTGCCGCGATTCTCGCACCCCTCCGCGAGCGGGCGGAGGCGCTCCGGCGGGTCCGTCGCCGAAACCCACTCCCCGCCGCGTGCGTGGAGCACCGTGTGGGTGGAGGCGAAGGCGCTGCGTTGCGCGTCTTCACGGGCCTCGCCGGACCAGGGAGTCGTGTTCGTGACCTCCACCGTGATCCGGAAGATCCCCTCGTCCATCTCCTGCGCCCGCACCTCGACGCTGCCGACGAGCGCTTTCCAGCTACGGACCAGCGCGCCGCGCCGGGTTCCGGTGTGGTCGGTGAGGGTCTCCTCGTCCTGTCCGGCCGGGAAGTCGATGGCTACACACCGGGGGGAGGCGAGCAGTTCTTCGACCGGCGCCGACACGCTCGTTTCGCGCTCCCTCGCTTCGTCCCACGCAAGGTAGCGCTCGTCGCCGACCGTGAGATCGTCGACGAACTCGAGCCCCTCGTCGCTCGCTCGGCCGACCCGACGCTCGACTACCTGGAGAAATCGCACCGTCACGTCCACGACGGCCCGGTGGTTCGCTTCCAGCAGACACTGCGTCTGCACTGACGACAGGTCGTCGGGGTGGCCGTCGCGGCTCCACTCTTCGGGGAAGATTCCACCAAAGGTCCAGCGCTGACGGTTCTTGAGCGCCGAGCGTCGGTACGGCCAGAGCAGGTATCCCTCGTAGAGCACCGCGCGCGTGATCGGGCCCACGTGGTCGACGTTCATCCCGCCTCGCTCTTCCCGGCAGTTCCGAGGAGCGCTTCGAGCGCGCCCTCCCAGGTCGGGAACGCCCCCGCCGCCTTGAACGCAGAGAGCCGGTCGAAGACGTCGCTCTCGACCCGGATCCACGCACTGTTGGGGAAGTGCCGCTCCATCGCCTCCCGCCAGAGCGCCACCGGGAAGGCGTACGCTGCCTCCTTCTCCCAGGAGACGCGCGCGGTCTGGAGCCCGGCCTCGCCCCCGTAGAAGAGCGTCCCGCTGAAGAGGAACTCGAGTGGGACCTCGCCTTCGCGGACGCCCGACAGATACTTCGCCGAAGCCACCTCGAAATCGTAGGTACACGGTACGGCGAGATCAACGCGGGTGGAGCCGGTGAACGGCGGAACGTTGACCGCCACCTGCGCCCAGAGCAGGCTGCGTAACCCGCGCCCCCACTGCTCCGCCACGCCGAAGACCTCCGCGAGCCGTTCCCGCGACGCGGCGTCGTAGCTCCGCCGCG
>JBPCJG010000050.1:0-4777 GCA_051005515.1 Longimicrobiaceae bacterium | reverse complement strand
ATCTGGAAGCGTACGGATTCGCCGTCGGAGACGGCGGGACCGAGACCGGATTCCTGAACGGCGGAGTGACTTACCTGTTCTCGCCGGACTTGCAGTTGGATGCCAGAGTCGGCGCCGGGCTTAACGGCGTGGATCCTGACTACTTTGTCGGCTTCGGGATCGCGGGCCGATGGTGAGCGATCGGCGGGCGCTATTCGTCACGAGGGCCTGCACACAGCAAGCTCGCCAAGGTATCTTCCCTGTTACAAACAAGGACCTGGAGAACACGATGATCCGCCCTGTAGACGAACTGGAGTTCGAAGCCCTCAACCTACCAGACCATCTTCGTGCCCGTTTGGCAGAGGCGCTGCTTTTGAGTCTGGACGAGGAGACGGAGATCGGGCAGGCGTGGATCGAAGCAGCGGAACGGCGCTCCGAGGAGCTTCGCACCGGCAAAGTCGCTGGCATACCCGCGGAGGAAGTCTTTGAGCGCGCGTACCGCCGGTTTGGTTGACGCGGCCCATCTTCCATCCTCGGGCGGAGAAGGCAGGGCTCCGCGCTCAACAGGGTCCCTCTGGCTCAAGTCGTGGGAATGTCGCGAGACGCTGATGACGTGATCGAGCAGATCCGCAGCAAAATAGCGAGAAACCGGTTCGAGCTCTCCCAACATGCAGTCGATCAGAGCATCATCCGCGACGTCCGAGTGGATGAACTCCGAGAAGCCGTCGCAAGCGGGACAATCATCGAAGACTATCCGGAAGACAAATACGGTCCCAGCTGCCTTGTGCTCGGGTTCACTGCGGCGGGTCGACCGCTGCACGTGCAATGCAGCTATCCGTCGCGCCCTCTGCTCAAAATCATTACTTGTACCAGCCGGAACCCGAACGGTGGATGCCTGACTACCGTACCCGCAGGAGATAACATGAACGCCACCTGGAGCGACGAGCGCCTCGCTAAGCAGCTCGTCACGTACGCCTTGGAGCTGGACGGCCAACTCGTGCTCGTGGAACACGTTCCCGCCCGGGTCAACGAAGAGACCGGCGAGCGCTTCTTCGCTCCCGACACGGTCGAGCGTTTACAGCAGATCGTTCGCGAGAAACGGACGCCGAGTCGGGTCGTCGCGACGCCGGTCTTTGATTTCGCCGCGTGAGCGCCGGTCCGCGTGAGGCTCAGCCACGCGCGTACACCAGCACCTGCCAGACCGGCGTAGTCCGCCGGAAACGCCGCACGAGTCCGCAGCTCCGCACGGTCCGCTCCACCGCTTCGGGTGAGTGCACGAAGATGCGGAAGGGGTTGCGGGTGACGCGGCACCCCAGGTTCAGCACCGACGCCCCCAGCTCCGTCCACCAGCGCTCGCGCGGATAGACCAGACCGTAGAGCCGCTTCGCCCGCGCTGCCGACGCGGAGACGAGCGCCTCCATGTCGTGGTAGCAGCAGATCACCCGGTCGAGGGTCACCACGTCGGCCGGGGCGATTTCCGGCGCCACCTCGACGAAGTCGCCGGAGTGGAACTCCACCCGATCGGCGTTTCCCTGCCGCCGCGTCTCCATCTTCGCAGCCATCAGGTAGGCGGGGGAGGCGTCCACCACCGTCGCCCGCTCCGCCCCGGCGCCCAGTAGCTCGTTCGAGACCGCGCCGACTCCCCCGCCGATATCGAGCAGGGTGGCGCCGGACACGCCTTCGTCGCGGAGGGCGTCGAGCAGGATCCGCGTCGTCTTCAGGGGCCCGCGGCGGCGGTAGCGCTTCAGATCGTTGCGTGCCACCCGTTCCCCGAAGAGGGTGCGGATCCCCTGGCACTGCCCGCAGCTCATGACTTGCCGCGGCGGCGGTTCACTCCGGCTCCTGCCGCGAGGCCCACCAGATCCCGAATCCCGCCTCCGCCGCTCCGAGAACGCGGGTCAGGCCGGGGTGCCGGAGAAAGGGGCCCATCGCGCGGCGCCACGGCTCCGGACCCGCGCGCCAGAGCCGGAGGTGGCGATGCGGCTGGAAGAGCGCGAGCACGCCGTCGCCGATGAGCGAGATGGCGAACAGCTCCTTGACTCGGTTGGTGAGCATGGGATTCTCCTGCGGCGGCGGTGACGAGGGACTGATCGTCGAGATGCGAGACGGATGCCGTCACGCCTCCCGCCAGCGAAGACGCCGCTCAGACGTCTTCCGCGAGCAGCTCTTCGACGCGCGCCAGCAGCCGCTCGGGCGTGTTCTCCTCCGGCGCGTCCAGCACGCGCTCCAGCAGCGCGTCCAGGATCGCGCCGTAGCGGGGCCCCGGCGCGATCCCCAGCGCCCGCAGCTCGCGGCCGCCGATCGCCAGATCGGCGACGGCGAGCGGCGGGCGCGTCCGCAGCATGCCACGCCCTCGCCGCAGCCGCGCCACCAGGTCGGCTCCGGGGCCCTCGCGGCCACGGTAGGCGGCGATCTCGAGCCGCAGCAGGTCCGCGACGAAGTCGCGGCCGACGCGGCGCAGCCAGCGGCGCACGTCCGCGTCGGAGGCATCGGCCGGCGGCAGCGTGCCGAGGTGCGCGACCAGGTGTACCACGCGATCCGTGTCCGCATTCGACATGCGCAGCCGGCGCAGGACGCCGCGCGCAGCCGCTGCGCTCTGCGCCTGCCCGGCCGCGCCCGCGGCGCGAGCGAGCAGCGCGGCGACGCGGAGCAGCGGCCGCGTCTGTGGAACCGCGTCGACGGTGGCGAGCGTCGCCTCCCACTCGTGCGGCTCGAGCGCGGCGAGCTCCGGATAGAGCGCATCGAGGACGCCCGCCGCGCGGTACAACCCGAGCGGCTCGGAGGCGCGCGCCGTTTGCCGGAGGGTCTTCAGCAGCTCCTCGCGGACCCGCTCGGCCGAGAGGTGGTGGAGATCGGGGGCGGAGGCCCGCGTCGCCTCCCACGTCGCCGGGTCGATGCGCAAGTCGAAGCGTCCGGCGAAGCGGATCGCGCGCAGCGCCCGCAGCCGGTCCTCGCGGAAACGCTCGGCCGGATCGCCGACCGTACGCAGGATGGCCTTCCGCAGATCGGAGACGCCCCCGTGCGGGTCGCGCACCTCGTGCGTGAGCGGGTGCCACGCGACCGCGTTGATGGTGAAGTCGCGACGCGCCAGGTCCTCGTCCACGCTGTCGGCGAAGACGACGCGGGCGTGGCGGCCGTCGGTTTCCACGTCACGTCGAAACGTCGTGACCTCGTACATCCACCCATCCTTCCCCAGAACGCCGACGGTACCGTGCTCGATCCCGATCGGCACGGTGCGCCGGAAGAGGCGACGTATCTCTCCCGGTCGGGCTGCGGTGGTCAGATCCCAATCCCCCGGCTCCTCCCCCGCCAGCGCGTCGCGCACCGCGCCTCCTACCGCCCAGGTCGAGAACCCCGCCTCCTCCAGACGGCGGGCGATGCGGACCACCTCGGGGGGGGCGCGCAGCGCCGGCGGCGCGTCGCCCTCTCCACTTCGGGAACCTCCCGTATGCTTCATCGGTTCTCCTGAAGACGGGGATGTCGCCGACACCTCCTCGTCAGACCGGAAGTGGTTGGGGGGTTGGCGGTTAGCCGGCATCCGGTTAGATTTTCGCGAGATTTTCTCTGAATCCCGAAGCTCGTAGTATGCTCATTCTCGATCTGCTCGCACGCTCCCGCTCCAGCGCGGACTTCGGCGAGGCACTCCGCCAGTTCCTGCGGGACGGCCGGCCCAACGACCGCATCGACTTCGCCGGTGCGCCACCCGTCAAGGTGGAGCGTACGCTGACGCGCCTGCTCGAAGCGTACCCCGAGCTGCCGATCGACGCCGTCGAGGTGGACGCCCGCTCCGGATGCGAGTTCTTTCGGGGGACGGCTACGGTCCGGGCCGCCAATGAGCGGCGCCGCGTCGCCTTCCATTGGGACTGCAAATGGCGGGCGGAACAGGAAGGGTGGACCGACTGGTTCGGCTTCCCCGACCAGGCGCGCGCCGCGCGTGAGTTCGGGCACGCCTGCTTCCGGGAGTGGGAGGAGATCTCGGTTACGGAGGCGCCCCCACTCGAAGCCGCGGCGCTCGACTGACGAGATCACGGGGCGGCGTAGCGGCCGCCTTCGATGATCTCGCGGACCCGCTGCACGTCTCCCCCGCAGCTCCCCAGCGCCAGCATCAGCTCGATGCGCGCCTGCTGCCCCGTCAGGTGGTCGGCGAACACCGCACCCACCTCGCGGAGCTGGTGGCCGCCCCCGAGATACGCATAGGTGTCGAGCACCCGCCCGCGGGAGGAGCGGGAGGTCACCACCACGGGCTTGTTCGCGTCGATCCAGCGCCCGATCCCCGGCACCACCTCCGGGGGGACGTTGCCGCGGCCGAGCGCCTCGATGACGATCCCTGCCGCGCCGGAGTCGAGACTCGCCTCGACCAGCCGCGAGTCCGCGCCCGCCACCACCTTGATCAGGTCCACCGGAGTTACCGGCGCCGGCGGACAGAGCGGCGGCTTGCGCCGCGACTCCCGGTAGAATAGCACCTGCCCCTTGTCGGTAATCCCCAGAGGGCCCCAGTTCGGCGAGCGGAAGGTCCCCGCCTCCTCGGTGTGCGTCTTGACCACCTCGGAACCCTGCACCACGCGCTCGTCCATGACCACCATCGCCCCGCGCCCGCGTGCCTCCGGGGAAGCGGCCACCTCCACGGCGCTCATCAGGTTGGCGGGGCCGTCCCAGGACAGCTCGGACGAATTGCGCATCGCGCCGGTGATCGCCACCGGCGTTTCCGCCGGCAAGGAGCGGTCGAGCAGGTAGGCGGTCTCCTCTAGCGTATCGGTGCCGTGGGTGACGACGACGCCATCCGCCCCGCCCTCGATCT
>JBPCJG010000049.1:0-9712 GCA_051005515.1 Longimicrobiaceae bacterium | reverse complement strand
TACCTGGCACTGCAGTACGTGGCGCGGCTCTTCAAGATCGCCGCTCTGGTCGTGGTGGTGGCGCTCACCGCGGAGATCGTGTTGGGCTTCGCCCTCGAAGGAATGAGCGCGCTCACGGCGCTGCTCGCGGAACTGATCCGCGGCGTGGTGCTGTCCGCCGTGCTCTGGGGAGCGGGCGACCTGACGCTCCTGCTGATCGACGTGGGTCACGACGTGCGCGCCGCGCGGGTCCTGCTGGGGCGCCTCTCCGCCCGCTCCTTTCCAGAATATCCCGAGTCCGCCGAGCCGCCGATCGTCAGCGAGCCCTGACCCCCCGCCCTCGTTTCTCCAGGTGGAGCGGTGGTGATGCACCCGGAGGTGCTCGACCGGGTGGTCGTGGTGCTCTGGCAGCCGCAGGACCGGGTCAACGTCGCGGGTACCGTCCGGGCCCTCAAGAACTTCGGGCTTGCCCGCCTCCGCCTCGTCGCACCCGCCGAATGGGATCCGTGGAGGATCGAGGGGATCGCACACGATACGCACGACATCGTCGCCGCGACGCGAATCTACGAGACGCTGGAGGAGGCGCTCGCCGACTGCTCCTACGTGGCGGCGCTGACGGCGCGCGAGCGGCGCGCGAAGCGCGCCCTCGCGCGACCGCGCGAGATCGCGCCGGAAATACTCGCCCGGGCGAGCGAGCCAGAGGGCGGGCCGGTGGCGCTGCTCTTCGGCCGGGAGGACCACGGGCTCCCGAACGCGGCGCTGGACCTCGCCCACCGCACCGTCATCATCCCCACCAACCCCTCGCACCGCTCGCTGAACCTCGCGCAGGCAGTGCTGGTGATGGCATACGAGCTGTGGCTCGCCGCCGGCGGGGGAGGACAAGCCTTCCGCGGCCCCCGGCGCAAGGCGCCGCCGGCGTCCGTCGAGCTGCTGGAGCGCTGCTTCGCGGACGTCGAGACGGCGCTCCGCTCGATCGATTTCTTCAAGTCGCGGCAGCCGCGGACCGCGCTGAGCACCCTGCGTGAGGTGGCGCACCGCGCCGATCTGGACGAGCGCGAGGCCGGGCTGCTGCGGGCTATCGCCCTGGAAGTCGGCCACTATCTGAGTCGGCTGGATAGCGGCGCCGGGTCGGAGTGAACGCCGCCGCGGCCAAGCTGGAGCTGCGGCTTCAGGCGCGGCGGCGGCTCGCCGGGATCCCGGCGGCGGCGCGCGCGGCGGCCGGCCGGGCGGTCGCCGATCTGGCGGCAAGGGTGCCGGAGATTGCCGGGGCGCGCACGCTGCTCTGCTTCGCCGCGCTTCCCGACGAGGTGCCCACCTCCGGGGTCGCTCGAGCCGCGCGGCGGCTCGGCATCGAGCTGGCGTACCCCCGGGTGGACGGAGACCGGCTCGTCATCCACCGCATCTCGGGTCCCGGCGAGCTGCTACCGGGACGCTGGGGGATTCCCGAGCCGCCGCGAGCCGCCCCGACGCTCCCGTCCGACCTGATCGACGCCGTGCTCGTCCCGGGCCTGGCCTGGGACCGCCTCGGCCGGCGGCTCGGCCGCGGCGGCGGCTTCTACGACCGGCTGCTGGCCGACATCCCCCGGGCTTTCCGCTGCGGTGTCCTTTTCGCGGAGCTGGAGGTGGAGACGGTCCCCACCGATGCGTGGGATCTCCCTCTCGACGCGGTGCTCACCCCGCGGGAGTTGTGGCGGCCGCGGGGCAGCGGGGACCCTCCCAGGAACGCCGCCAGTTTCCGCCCGCCTCCGCCACCCGCTCGTACCAGCTCGCGCTAGCGCCGAAGAGCTGGACCAGCACGTCCTGTCCGCCGTCGCCGTCCCAGTCGAGGTGGTCGACAAAGCGCGGCGCAACCTTGCCGCCGCTCCGGTAGTCGTGCACCTCGGAGTAGAAGGGAGTGTACCCGGTGCGCCGCCCGTACCCGGCCAGATAAAAGACGCTGTACCCGGCGGGCTCCGCGGCTCCCACGCCCAGCTGATCTCCAACCAGGTAGGTAGCGGCCATCTCCGGGTTGCCTCCGCCGGAAAGCTCGACCGCCTGGAGGTCGCGTTGCGCGCCGGGCCAGCTCCGCGGCCGCGGCAGGCCGTTCTGCAGGATCAATCGTTCCGCCAGCAGCGAGGCGTAGGTGCGGATGCTCGCGTCGATCTGCGGCGGCCCGTACTCCCCCAGCACCTCCGGAGCGAGACCCCGGCGGAAGGCGAGGAACTCGTCGGCGTCCGCCGCCGCGGCCACGGTCACCACCGATCCCTCGGCGGAGGGGACCCCGCAACCGTCGACGGCACCCGGACCCGAAACGATAAAGGTTCCCACCCTGGCGCCGCGGCGGAAAAGGTCGAACTGTGCCCCCTCTTCGATGACCGCCTCCCGGAAGCCCTGCTCGTACGCCTGCGGCGACACATCGCGCGGACGCCGCAGGGCTCGCAGCGAATCGCCGGCGACCTCGGCGACGGGGATCAAGCGGCCGCCGCCCTCGCCCCGGACGGCGTGGAAGAGCACGCTGCCGCCGGGAAGACCGAGTCCGAGAAAGCCCTCGTCCGTGGGAGCGACCTCGGGCGGCTCGGCGGGCGGCGGAGGGATGAACTGCACGTCGCTGCCGCCCCAGCTCACGTTGTCGCAACCCGCGGGAGCGGTTAGAATCAGCAGCGCGAAAGTTCGGACCGCGAAGGAGTTTAGGCGAGGCATACGCAGGCGGTGGAGCAGCCGGGCCGAGCCGGCCGGACGTCGCAAACGAGCAAGCTAGGCGGGGAACGACCGCGGAGCAACGCTGCCGCGCGCCCACGGACGCGAGTTTCATCCTGCATGAACGATCAGAACGGCTACGAAGTCGCTCCGTCCCCTCAACGCGCGTGGCACGGCGGCGCCCTTTGGCGCGCCGCGCTGCTGGGTGTGGGGCTGGGAGCGGTAGCGCTGGTGGCGGGGGCGCTGCTGCTCTCGCTCGGCGGCCGCGTGCTCGCCGGCGCCGCCGGGGTGGTGGCGACGTTCGCGGCCGCGCTCGGGAGCGGGATCTGGGCGGGCGTCGTGCCGCCGGAAGACGAGGCGCCCGCCGACGAACGGCTCTTTCTCCGCTGGATCCTCGCCGGGCTCGCGGTGGGCGTCGCCGGCGTCTTCGCGCTGCTCTGGCAGATCGCCAGCATTCGCCTGGGTGCCGCGGGACCCGCGGCGGGGCTCCTCTTCCTGGTCGCGCTGCCGACCTACGCGCTCGGCGCTGCCGCCCCGGCGCTCGAGGTGTGGGCGGGGCGGATGCTGCCCTACGACGAGCAAGCCAGCCCGTCGTCGGGGGGAGCCGGAATCGCCGCCGCGATCGCGGCGGGAACCGCGGCGGGTGCCGTCGTGACGGCGCTCCTGCTGAGCGTGCAGATCCCCCCCGGTCCCCTGCTGCTCGGCACCGCGGCGCTGCTCACCTCACCGCTCCTCCGGCCGGGGAGTGAGCCCGAGCGGATCAGCGAGCGAACGGTGTGGGAAGGGGAGACGGCGTTCGGCGCCCTGCGGGTGAGCGACAACGTCTGGCCGGGTCACGGGCAGCCGGAAAGGCGCCTGTACGTGGACGAGGAGATCGAGTCGGGCGAGCTGGTGCGCAGCGGGACCCCGACCTTTCCGTACATCCACGCGGCGGAGCAGTGGCTGGAAGAAACTACCCCGACGGGGGCCGCGTACCTTTTTCTCGGCGGCGGGGCGTACACCCTGCCGCGGCGGATCGCCGAGCACGACCGGCGGGCCCGCATCACCGTCGCCGAACTCGACCCGGAGATCACCCGCGTGGCGAGCCGTTTCTTCGGACTTCGCCCCGAGCACCGCATCCGCACGCTGCACGGCGACGCACGCGCCGTCCTCGAGGCGGCGCCGGGAGGCACGTACGACCGCATCTTCATCGACGTGTTCGACGGGACGGAAGCGGTGCCGTATTCGCTGCGCACGGTGGAAGCGTGGCGGAACGCTGCGGCGGCGCTCGCCCCGGGCGGAGTCGTCGCGATGAACGTGATCGGGGTCGTCGCGGGCGCAGGAGTCCCTCGTCTCTGGTCGACCGTGCGGACTGCGGCGGAAGCCCTGCCGGCGGCCGTGCTCTACGCCCACCTCGGGCCCGACTTCCCCGACCCCCAGAACTTCATCTTGGCCGCTTCCCCCGATCCGCTGCATCGCTTCGCGGAGCGCGCGGGGAGCTTCGCTCGCTGGGAGCGCGAGGCGTGGCCGCACCCTGCCGCCACCACGATATTTCGGGACCGCTTCGAGGAGCAGGGGGTGGCGAATCCCGCGCCGCGAGAAGCCGCGCCGGCGCTCGCGCGGGAGCGGGCGCCGGGGTGACCCCCCGCCGCTCAGCGGACTTTTTGTCGCCGCTGTTGCTTCGCTGCCGTCTTCTGCAGGTGCTGCCTCGCCTTCTGCTTGTTTTCCAGGAGTCGGCGCGCCTGCTCGGTCTGCTTGCGCTTGGTTCCCTCGTCGCCGCGGTAACGCGAACGGTTCATCAGCGAGTTCATGAGCCGGAGCATGGGCCCGCCGATCCAGCGTACGGTGAACGCCTTGACCGACCGCCCCTGCTTTTCGTGGTCCGCGATCACATAGGGGAGCGCCTGTACGGAATCCTGCAGCTGGCGGTGCAGGTCGGCGGAGGATCGTTTCTTTTTTTTCGCCTTCTTGGCCATGAAGTCGGTGACGCCGGGAGGATGGTGACGGTGAGGAGGCATGGAGCACTCCCGCGCCCGTGGTACCCTTGCCGGGTGCGCGGGTTCGGGGCATGAGGGTGGCGCATCTGGCCGACCTGCACCTCGGCTACCGGGCGTACCACCGCAGCACGCCGGAAGGCGCGAACGTCCGGGAAGCGGACGTCGCTGCTGCGTTCCGTGCCGCCGTCGAAAGGACGGCGGAGCTGCAGCCGGAGCTGGTGCTGGTCGCCGGCGACGTCTTTCACAGCGTGCGCCCGTCGAACACGGCGATCGCCGACGCCTTCCGGCAGTTCTCGGTGCTGAGGGAGCGCCTCCCCGGTTCGCCGGTGGTGCTGATCGCCGGCAACCACGACTCCCCCCGCTCCGCCGACACCGGCAACATCCTCACCCTTTTCCGGGAGATTCCCGGCGTTCACGTGGTCTGCGACCGTCCCGAGCGCCTGCACTTCCCCGAGCTCCGTACGAGCGTCTTTTGCATCCCCCACAACGCGCTCGCCCGCGACCCGGTCGAGGAGGGGAGCGAGCCGCTGGAACCCGACGTCGCCAGCCGCCTCAACCTGCTCTGCCTGCATGGCACCGTCGGAGGCAGCGTCGCGGAGGCGAAGCTGCGCTATGTGCCGGAGTTCGGCGGTGCCACCATCGATCCAGACCGCATCGGCGTCCATCGCTGGGACTACGTGGCACTCGGCCACTACCACCTGGCCACCCGGCTCGCCCCGAACATGTGGTATGCGGGGGGGATCGAGCGCACCTCCAACAACATCTGGATGGAAGCGGATGCTCCCAAGGGCTTTCTGCTCTTCGACACCGATCTCGGCGTCGCCGACTTCCAGCCGCTCCCCGGGCGCCCGACCGTGGACGTGCCGGCGTTTTCCGCCGCCGCTCTCGGCGCCGCGGAGGTGGACACGCGGCTGCGCAGCGCCATCGAGGCGATCCCTGGCGGCGTTTCCGGCAAGCTGGTGCGGGTGGTGGTGACCGACCTTCCCCGCGCCGTTTTCCGGGAGATGAACCACCGCCGCATCCGCGAATGGAAGGCCGAGGCGCTGCACTTCCACCTCGACGTGCGCTTGCCGGAGACGCGCGCGCTGGCCGCGCGCGCGGACGGCGGGCCGCGCCGCACTCTGCGGGAGGAGGTGAGGGAGTTCCTGCAGGGGTGGACGCCGGTCGCCACCGGGGTGGAGTCGGAGCGATTGGTGTTCCTCGGTGACCATTATCTGCGGGACGCGGGATAGATGCGGCTCCTCCGGCTGCGGCTGCAGAACTTCCGCCAGCATGCGGACACCGAGGTTCGCTTCGGCGACGGCCTGACGGGCATCGTCGGCCCCAACGGGGCGGGAAAATCCACCCTGCTGGAGGCCTTCGCCTGGGCGCTCTACGGCTCCGGCGCCGCCCGCGGTACCAACGACACGCTGCGCTTCTCCCGCGCGGCGCCGCGCTCGCGCGTCGAGGTGGAAGCGGAATTCGCCCTGGGGGGACAGGAGTACCGCGTCTGCCGCACCCCGGGCAGCGCGGCGGTCTTCCTCGACGGCTCGCCGGAAGCCGTCGCGGCGACGACCGGCAGCGTCAACACCTACCTGCAGGATCGCCTCGGCATGTCGCGGGAGGAGTTCTTTTATACCTACTTTACGGGCCAGAAGCAGCTCCACTTCCTCGGTGGGCTGGGGCCGGCGGACCGCGCCCGCTTTCTTTCGCAGGTGCTTGGCTACGAGCGCTTGAAGCTGGCGCAGGACGCCGCGCGAGCGCGGCGCGCCGAGCTGCGCACGGAGATCCGCACGCTGCGCGAAGCGCTCGGCGATCCGCATGAATTGAGCGCGGTGCGCGAGGCAGCCGAGGCACGCGCGGCCACCGCGCGGGAAGAGCTGCGGACGGCGGAAAGCGCGCTGACCGTGCACTCCGCCGCGCTGGAGCGGCTGGCACCCGCGTGGGAGCAGATCCAGGCGGCGCGCGAGCGCGATCGGGAGCTCGGCCAGGCGGGGGCGGTGGCCGAGCGCGACGCCGCCGCCGCGCAGGAAGCCGCGGCGACGGCTACGGCGGAGCTCGAGCGGATCGCGTCGGCTGAAGAGCAGCTGCGACCCCTGCGCGTCGAGCTCGCGCAGCTCGCTCCGCTGGCCGCCGACTGCGAGCGCTTCGCGGCGCTGGCGCGTTCGGAGGAGCGTCGCCGGGCGCTGACCGAGGAGCTGGAGGTGCTGGAGGGGGAGCTGGCGAAAGCCGCCGGCAGGGTCGCGCAGCTCGAAGCCGCCCCCGACCTCATCGTCCGCTACGCCGCGGAGCTGGCGGAGCTGCGGGCCGAGCGGGAGCGCGTGCAGAGCGAGCGCGATACAGCTTCCACCGCGTGGCAGCGGGACCTCGAGAAAGCAGAAACCAACCTGAAGCAGCTGCAGGATCGCGGTCGAGAGCTGAAGGAGGAACGCAGGCGGCTGCAAGAGCTGGGAGACGAGGGAACCTGCCCGACCTGCGGCCAGCCCGTCGTCGGCGACGCCTTCATCCGCCTGCTGTCCGAGCTGACGGAGCAGTGGACGACGGTGGTGCAGGACGGAAAGTGGTGGAGGAGCCGCGTCGAGCAGCTCAAGCCGCAACCGGCGGAGGTCATTGCCCTGGAGCGGCGGCTCACCGACCTTGGCTCCAGCATCGACGAGTGCGCGGTACGCCATACCCGCTGTGAGGCGGCCGTCGGCGAGCTCGCGGTGCTCCGCGAGGAGCGCGCGGGGCGCGCTTCGCGGCAGGCCGCGCTGCGCGCGACCCTGGAAACGCTTCCGAGCGCCTACGATCCCGAGCCCCACCAGCGCGCGGAAGCGCGGCTGGCGGAGCTGCGTGCGATCCAGACCCGCGCTGCGCGCCTGGAGGAAAGCGTCGCGCGCGGGGCGCAGTGGCGGCAGGAGCTGCGCGCGGCCGAGGAGCGGCGCGACGCGGCGCGCGAACGCACCCGCGAAGCCGAGCGCGCGCGTGGCACGCTCGGCTTCGCCGAGCAGCGCTACGACCAGCTTCGCCAGGAGCACGTCGCCGCCGTCGAACAGGCGCGCGCCGCGGAGCTGCGCAGCGTCGAGCTGCGCGGGATCCTCGGCGCGGAGCAGGCCGCGCTCGAAACCGCTCGACGTGCCGAAGCCGAGCACGCGGAGCGCGCCCGCGACATCTCGCAACGGGAGCTGGATCTGCGCTACCACGACGAGCTGGACACGGCGCTGGGGCGCCTGCGGGGGCAGCTCAACGACGCGTTGCGCCCGGAGCTGGCGGAGGTGGCCTCGCACTTCCTCGCCGAACTGACCGACGGCCGCTACGCGGCGCTCCGCATCGACGACAGCTACAACGTGCTGGTGCTCGACGAGGGCGAGGAGAAGCCGGTCCTTTCGGGTGGGGAAGAGGACGTCGTCAACCTGGTCCTGCGCATTTCCCTCTCACAAATGATCGCGGAGCGCGTGGGGCACCCGCTGACGTTGCTCGTGCTGGACGAGGTCTTTGGCTCGCTCGACCTGGCCCGCCGCGACAACGTGGTGCGGCTGCTCCACCGCCTGAGCGACCGCTTCGAGCAGGTCATCCTGATCACCCACGTCGAAACCATCCGAGAAAGCCTGGACCGGGTGCTGCGCGTCGAGTTCGACGAGCGGAGCGGCGCCTCGATCGTGCGGGAGGACACTCCGAGACCTACCCCGGAGCTGGTGTTGTCCGGCTAGGCGATCAGCGGTCGGCCAGCGCCAGCCACCCCTCCGCGAGCCGGGCGTTGCGCTCGGCGAGCAGTGGATTCCCCAGCATCGCCTCCGCCTGCGCCAGCGCGATCCGGGCGTAGCCGTAGTACGCGGGGATGTTGCGGGTGGCGTCGTCCACCCAGTGGGGGCGGTCGATCAGGTCGCGATGCACAAAGACCTGGTTGAGGAGCAGCCGCGTGCGGTCCACATCGAGGTACGCCCCGAAAATCGGCGAATACGGCTGGTCCTGCGGCATGCGCAGCATGTTCCCCCTTTCCGACGGCGTCAACAGCTTGTACGCGACTCCCTGCCGCGCGACGGTTTCGCCCAGCCCCAGCTCCCGGTGCATGTTGGTGGTCGCCGCGAAGTAGACGGGCCGGTCTCCCCACGCCTCTTTGATGATGGCGAGGGCGAGCTGGTCGGCGGGCTGCAAAAAGGTTCCGGCGGGCAGGGTCGCCTCCACTCCGCGCGACTCGAAGAGCACGCTTTCGGGGAGCTGCACGTAGCTGGAGAACGCCGTCGTCGCGTCGATCTGCTCGTCGCTGAGCGGCAGCGCCGTCCGCGTCGGCGGCTGCGCCATCCCCCGGTAAATGGCGGGCGCGTCCTCCGGATCGAAGGGGCGCTGGCAGACGATCCGCGAAGGGTGCTCCGCCCAGGCGTCGGGCGTGGGGCAGGGGCGCGTCAGGTCGCGGACCTGCTTCGCGTACCAGGGAGTGTTGAAGTAAGAGCGGACGATCACCGTCACGTCCTGCCGGGTCCCCTCCACTTCCTGCAGGTACCAGAGCGGGAAGGTGTCGTTGTCGCCATTGGTGAAGACCACGGCGTACGGCTCGACCGACTGGAGCAGGTTGTACGCCCAGTCCCGCGCGGCGTAGTCGCCCATCCGCGAGGCGTACGGCCAGTTCAGGACGAGCGGTAGCAGGGCCACGGCGAGGACGGGCGACGCGAGCAGCCCCGGCCGCGCGCGATGCGCTACCGCTTCCGTTACCCGCATCCAGAGCGCCGTCAGCCCTACCCCTGCCCACAATCCCCAGAGCGAGAAGGAGACCAGAAAGAAGTAGTCGCGCTCGCGCACTTCCGAGAGGTCGATCTGCATCCCCCGCGCCTGCACCTGCCCGTATCCGTACTTGAAGTTCAGATAAAAGACCAGACCCAGCGAAAGCGTGGCGAAAAGCGTGGCCAGGTACGCGAAGCTCCTGCTGTCGCGGCGGCGGTGCTCCATCGCCCCGAAGATCCCGAGCCCCAGGAAGAGCAGGGTGAAGGGGAGCCGGCCGGCCGCGAGGTAGCCGACGCGGCCCATCACCGAGCGGGCCCACTGCCAGTCGAAGTACTGGAAGTAGTTGAGGAGCTGCGATCCGAAGGGAGCGAGCCGCTCCGTCACCGGCGGTTTCGCGTACTGCT
>JBPCJG010000048.1:0-12498 GCA_051005515.1 Longimicrobiaceae bacterium | reverse complement strand
GAGCGCGCCCGGGACGCGCTCCGGCGCGCCGCGGCCGCAGCGTCTCGTGCGACGCGCCTGGGCGCGCCGCTCGGGAGCGGCGAGGTGGGCGCCGAAGCGGATCGCCGCTGGGCGCTGGAGGTTGCCGTCCGCACCCTGCGCGTGGCCCGGGGCGACCCGCGCTTGCCCGAGGGACCGGTCCGTCTGGTCGAGGTCGAGGACGACGCCGGCGGTCCCTGGCCGCCCTACCCGCGGACCGCGTTGCCGATGGCGCTGCGCGCGGCGGGCATCCAGCTTTCCGACGACGGCGACGCGCTGGTCTGCGTCTACTCCGACATCCGCGCCTGGAAGGGCCGGCCGGGGATCTCCGCGGCCGCGCGACAGCGCGTTCGCGAAACTCTGGCGGAGCACCCCGAGGCGACGGTGTTGCTCTTCAGCCATCCGCGGCTCGCGGGCGAGCTCCCTTCGGCGCGTCACCTGCTCGCCTGCTGGGGCGGCGAGGGCTTGATGCAGGAGGCGGCGGTCGCGTGGCTCGTCGGCGTCCGCGGCGGGCTCGCGACGGCGTCCGGCGGCTTCGACCGCTGAGCTGCTCCATCCCCCCCGCATCCAATGGTCAGATGAGCTGTCGCACCGCGGCGTGCCCGGAGTGCGTCAGTTGAGGGCGATCGACTGGTGGATCGTCGGCGCGTATATGGTCGCTACGCTGCTGCTGGGGGTCTACCTGGCGCGGCGAGCCTCCGGCAGCATGGTGGACTTTTTCGTCGGCGGTCGCTCGCTGCCCTGGTGGCTGGCGGGGACCTCGATGGCGGCCACCACCTTCAGCATCGACACGCCCCTCTACATCGCCGGCGTCGTCGGCAACCGCGGCATCGCCGGGAACTGGGAGTGGTGGAGCTTCGCCGTCGCGCACGTCATCCTCATCTACATCTTCGCGCGGCTCTGGCGCCGCGCGGAAATCGTCACCGACAACGAGCTCACCGAATTGCGCTACGGCGGACCGCCGGCCGCGGCGCTGCGGGCCACCAAGGGCTTTCTTTTCGCCGTAGTGATCGGTTCGATCGGGATCGGCCTGGCGATGCTGGCGATGGTCAAGGTGGTGGACGCGCTGGAAGTGTTTCCCAGCCTCGGTCTCGAGCTGGGCGACCAGGGCAAGCTCTGGAGCGTGGTCGCGGTGAGTGTGCTCGTGCTCGCCTACGCGGGACTCGCCGGCCTGTGGGGTGTGGTGGTCACCGACTTCTTCCAGTTCTTTTTGGGAATGATTGGAGCGGTCATCGTCGCGGTGGTGGCCGTCGATCACGTCGGCGGACTCGGGCCGATGGTCGAGGCAGCGCAGCGCAACACCACCTTCGACGTGCTCTCGTTCACCCCGCTCACCTTCGGTGCTGGCGGCGTCTTCAACCTCGTCGGCTGGTCGACGGCGGCGGGGATCACCTCCAGCACCTTTTTCGCCTACACGGTTCTGCAGTGGTGGGCGTTCCGGCGCTCCGACGGGGGCGGCGAGTTCGTGCAGCGTCTCGCCGCCGCCAAGAACGAGGCGGAGGCGGAAAAGTCGGCCTGGTTCTTCAACATTCTGCACTACGTGCTGCGCACCTGGCCCTGGATTGTGGTGGCGATCGTCGCGCTGGTCATCTACCCCGACCTGGAGGATCGTGAGCTCGGGTATCCGAAGCTGATGCTCGACTTCCTGCCTCCGGGGATCCTGGGGATCGTCGTCGCCTCGCTGGTCGCCGCCTTCATGAGCACCGTGTCGACGCTGATCAACTGGAGCGCGTCGTACATCACCAACGACCTGTATGCCCGCTTCATGCGGCCGGAAGCGAGCCAGCGGGAGCTGGTGTTCGCCGCCCGGTTATTTTCGGTGCTGGTGACCGCGCTCGGCGCCGCCGCCGCCTTTTTCTCGCAGGACATCACCACCGTCTTCCGGTTGATCATCGCCGTGGGAACGGGACCGGGCTTGGTCCTGATCCTGCGCTGGTTCTGGTGGCGGATCAACGCGTGGGCGGAGCTGGCGGCGATGGTGGCGGGCTTCGTGGTCGGCTTCGCCACCTCGGTGGTGCCGGTGCTCACCATCGACGACTTCGGGCTCCGGCTGCTCGTCACCTCGCTGATCAGCGTCGCGATCTGGCTCCCCGTCATGCTGCTGACGCGGCCGGAGTCGGATGCCAAACTGGACGCCTTCTACACCCGCGTGCGACCCGGCGGGCCGGGGTGGCGGCGGCAGCGTGAGCGGACGGGGATCCCGGCCGCGCAGGACCTCGGCAAGGATCTGCTGCGCGTTTGCGCATCGCTGATGATCCTGTTCGGCGCGATGTTCCTGGTCGGCGGCGTGGTGCTGCTGCGCTGGGGAATCGCCCTGGCGATGGGAACCATCGCGCTGGTGGGATATCTCTGGCTGCGCCGGCTCGGCACCGTGTCGCAGATCACCGAGCACCTGCCGAAACCACCCACGCACCCCGATCCGCAGCGAGCATGAGGTCGCTTCCACCCCTCTGCCTCTGCTTCGCAGCCGCCTGCGCCGTGCCACCCTCGCCCGCATCACCTCCGCCAGAAACCCGCTCCGGAGCACCCGAGCTGCCGGCGATCCCGCCGCGCAGCGGCGCCCTGGAGGTAGACGTGGTCTACCCGGCGGAGGGGGCGTCGCTGACCGCCAGCGACAGCACCTTCGTCTTCGGCAGCGTCGGCTCGGGCGAGGCCCGACTGGCGATCAACGGGGCACCGGTGGAGGTCGCGCCGAACGGCGCGTTTCTGGCCTTTCTGCCGGTGCCGACCGACGGGCGCTACCAGGTCGTCGCCACCTCCTCCGGCGGGGAAACGGCGCGTCTGATCCGCAGCGTGGAACTTCCTGCGACGCTGGCGACGCAGCCGCGCGGCGTCGTTTCCTTCGAGGCGGCGGAGCGCATGGACAGCGTCGCCTCTCCTCCCTCGGAAGCGTTTTCGGAAGCCGCTCCACGCGCGGGCGTCGTCGCTACCGCGCGCGCGGACGGCGTGGCGGTGGGCCGCTACGCCGCCGGCTCCGGCACGCCCTACGAGTGGTTCCTGCCGCAGGGAGTGCGGTTGGAGGTGGTCGAGCAGCGGAGCGGGCAGCTCCGCGTGCGGCTCGCACCCGGCCGCTCGATCTGGCTCGACAGCGCCGACGTTCGTCTGCTCCCCGAGGGCACCGCGGTGCCGGTGGCGTACGTTGGCGCGGTGCGGCTGGCCCCGGCGCCGGAGTGGGTCGAGGCGCGGCTCGCCACCAGCCAGCGCCTCCCCTTCCGCGTCGAGGCGACGGAGCGGGGATACGAGATCACCGTCTTCGGCGCCACCTCCCGCACCAACTGGCTCTACTACGGCCCGGCAGATCCGCTGATCGAGAGTGCCCGCTGGGAGCAGCCGTCCGACGGCGTCTACCGGCTACGCGTGGAGACCACGGCCCGCCCCTGGGGTTGGCTCGCGGAGTACGACAGCGAGGGCACGCTCGTGGTCCGCTTGCGCCGGCCGCCCCCGATCGACCCGGAGGCGCCGATTCGCGGCCTCACCATCGGGGTCGACGCCGGCCACCCACCCGGGGGCGCGATCGGCCCCACCCGCCTGACCGAGGCGGAGGCGAACCTGGGCATCGCTCGACGGCTGGCGGAGCTGCTCGAGCAGCGCGGCGCGCGCGTGCTGCAGATCCGCCCGGACAGCGGCGCGGTGGCGCTCGGCGAGCGGCCGCTCCGCGCCACGCGGGAAGGCGCCTACCTGCTCGTTTCCGTCCACAACAATGCCTTCCCCGACGGCGTCGATCCGTGGGAGAACAACGGCACCTCGGTATTCTACAACCACGGCCAATCGCGCGAATTGGCGATGGAGCTGCAGCGGGAGCTGCTGCGTGAGTTCGGCTTGCGCGACCTCGGCGTCGCCCGCGCCGACCTGGCACTGGTGCGTCCCACCTGGATGCCCGCTGCGCTGACGGAAACCATGTTCCTGATGGTCCCGCGGCAGGAGGCCGCGCTGCGCGATCCCACGGTTCGGGAGCGCATCGCCCGTGCACACCTGCGGGGGATCGAAGCGTTTCTGCGGGGGAGGGCGGCGGCCGAGAGCCGAAGCGGGCACGGATCGTGAATCCCCGGGGTACCCAGGGCAAACGATCCTCCAGACGTCGCTGACATCATGGGTGGCAAACGGCCGGACCAGTACCAGATCGATCCCGCGGAGGCGGGGGCTACCGACTACAAGAACCTGCCGCAGACGGGCCGCGGGAACTCCGACGAGGACGACACCGTGCAGCGGGACGCGCAGCGGCTGGCGGAGTCGCAGCAGGACGCCAGGGGCCAACCCTTCCCGCCCGATGTGCCCGCGCCGTCCGTGCGTGTGCGCAGGGCGGAGGAGGCATCGCCCGACGACGAGGAGGAGGAGTGACCAACCACCGGCCGGGCGCGCGGCGCGAGGCGGGCGATGCGGCCGGATCGCACCGGGACCCCCCTCACGTGACGGAAAACGACGAGGACGCTCCCGCCCAACCGGCCGACGCCCCGGACGCGCCGCTTTCCGGCGCCAACGCCAGCGGCGTGGACAAGGTTTCCACCGAGAAGCTCGATCAGGGGATCGACGACGAAAGCATGTACGACCGGCGCCCCTCCGAAAACAAGGATTGGGAGCCGGGCGACGAGTAGATCCCGCCGGCCGCCGCACCTCCGTCCCCCGGCAGCGGGGGACGGATTTTTTTCTTTTGACGGTTCGAGACCCGGAGTCGGAGCGCGGATCGCGAAGCCCCGTCAACGCTTCCGACCACCTCTTCCGACGGGTCCTGAAGGGGAATTTCAGAACTCTGCTTTCCGATCGTTCCAACCCCAACATCTTGGGGCTTGATCCTGAGCGCGCACCCACATATTGTAGAAGAGCCGCCGCAACTCGTCACCGCAGCCGCACCGTCCCGGCCCCTTTCGGGCCGTCTTCTCACGTTCCCCGCAGGAGTCCCGATGAACCCTCCCGTCACAGCTCTCTCTCCCGTCGCGCCGTCCGCCGAAGTCGAACTTCTTCCGGCAGAATTGAGCGCCAACGCGCGACTGGTCCTGGCGAAACGCTATCTCAAAAAGGACGAAACGGGGGAGCCGACGGAGGATCCGGAGGAGATGTTCTGGCGGGTGGCCAGCACCGTCGCCGCGGTGGAGGCGAGCTACGGTGCGAGCGAGGCGGAAGTCGAGGAAACCGCGCGCGACTTCTACACGCTGATGACGACGCGGCTCTTCGAGCCGAACTCGCCGACGCTGATGAACGCGGGCAGACCGCTGGGGCAGCTTTCGGCGTGTTTCGTCCTTCCCGTCGAGGACGTGCTGAGCAACGGCGAGAACGGCATCTACGATACGCTCCGGGCGATGGCGCTGGTGCACCAGTCCGGAGGCGGCACGGGCTTCGGCTTCTCCCGCATCCGCCCCGCGGGCGACATCGTCAAGTCGACCACCGGCGTGGCTTCGGGCCCGGTCTCGTTCATGTCGTTGTACGACTCCTCCACCGAGGTGGTGAAGCAGGGCGGCACGCGCCGGGGGGCCAACATGGGGATCCTGCGCGTCGACCATCCGGATATCCTGGGCTTCATCGACTGCAAGCAGGACATCTCCAAGATCACCAACTTCAACATCTCCGTCGCCGTCACCGACGCCTTCATGTGCGCGGTGGAGCGAGGCGAGGAGTACGATCTCGTCAACCCCCGCACCGGCGCCGTCACCGGCAGTCTGGACGCGCGCACGGTGTTCGATCGCATCGTTCGCAACGCCTGGCGAACGGGCGAGCCGGGCGTGTTCTTCGTCGATCGGGCGAACCGCTTCAATCCGGTTCCGCACCTGGGGAGCTACGAGGCTACGAATCCCTGCGGTGAGCAACCGCTGCTTCCCTACGACGTCTGCAATCTGGGCAGCATCAACGTGGGCGCGTTCGTCCGCGATGACGTTCCCGGCGACGCTGCCTGGTACGAGAAGGTGGATTGGAAGGAGTATCGCCGGGTGGTCGATCTCTCCACGCGCTTCCTCGACAACGTGATCGACGCGAACCAGTACCCTCTTTCGGAAATCACGGATCTGGCGCAGCGCATCCGCCGCATTGGCCTGGGAGTGATGGGCTTTGCCGACCTGCTGGTGCGACTCGGGGTCCCGTACGACTCCGAGGAGGGGGTCGAGGTCGGCCGCCGCATCATGGAGTTCATGGACGAGGAGGCAAAAAAGGCGTCGGAACGTCTCGCGGCGGAGCGCGGCGCCTTTCCGGAGTGGGAGCGCTCGATCTGGGGGCCGGACGCAACCTGCGCGCGCGGCTCCGAGAACGAGCGCATCCGTCCCGAGCGGCGGCTGCGCAACTGCAACGTCACCACGGTGGCGCCCACCGGGACCATCTCGATCATCGCCGACTGCTCGTCGGGGATCGAGCCGCTCTTCGCGGTCGCGTTCATGCGCAACCAGGCCGGCGCGATGATGACGGACGTAAACGACGATTTCGTGGCGGCCGCGCGGGAGGGGGGATGGCACTCCGAAGTGCTGATGGAGCGCATCGCCGCAGACGGGCACATCCACTTCCCGGAGGTGCCGGAAGAGGTGCAGCGCACCTTCGTCACCGCGCACGACATCACCCCGGAGTGGCACGTGCGCATGCAGGCGGCCTTCCAGGAGCACTGCGATTCGGCCATCTCCAAGACCACCAACTTCCCTCACGAGGCGACCGAAGCCGACGTTCGGCAGATCTACCAGTTGGCGTACGCGCTCGACTGCAAGGGGGTGACGGTCTACCGGGACGGCAGCCGCAGCAATCAGGTGCTGTCCACCGGTAAGACGGAGAAGTCACTTGCGGAGCGCGAGCTGAACGTCGAGCTGCAGGCGGCGCGGGAGCGGATCGCTCGGTTGGAAGCGGCGCTCGAGGAGGCGGAGGATCGCTCCGAGCCGTCGCCCATCCGGCGCCAGAAGCGCCGCCGGCCCGACGTGCTCCGCGGCATCACCCGCAAGATGAGCTCGCCGCTCGGCGACGTCTTCGTCACCATCAACGAGGACGAAGCCGGGCATCCCTTCGAGGTCTTCGCGGTTCTCGGCAAGGCGGGGAGCATCGCGACCGCAGACGCGGAGGCGGTGGGGCGGCTGATCTCGCTGGCGCTCCGCTTCGGCATTCCGGTTTCGGAGATCCACGCGCAGCTCCGCGGGATTTCCTCCGATCGGGCGATCGGCTTCGGCATCAACAAGGTGCTCTCCGTCCCCGACGCGATCGCCCAGGCCATCGGCCTGCGCGAGCGGGAAAAGGCGGGGGTGCAGCAGGAGCTGATGCCCACGACCGAGTCAGCGGACGACGACGGCTCCGTAGCGCCCCTCATGCAGCCGCGGCTCGCGCTGGAGGCGTACGATCCCGGCGAGATGTTCATCGGGGTGTGCCCCGAGTGCCAGAGCCAGCTCGAGTTCGCCGAGGGGTGCATGAAGTGCCACGCCTGCGGCTTCTCTGAGTGTGGGTGAAGGGAGGGGTCGACAGAAGGAGGTACGGGAGGTTTACCAAAGAGGGAGCCGCCTTGGCTGACGAGCTGTCCCCGCTCACGGATCTCCGTGGCGAGCTGGATCAGATCCTGGCCGATGAAGCGCTCCGGGGTCCTGAGGCTCGCCCTCGCCTGCTTACACTTGCGTGTGCGGTGATCTCCGAAGGTCTGGACCGGCACGGGATGAGGGCTGTCCTGGTAGGGGGTGGCGCCATCGAGTTCCACGCGCCGGGGGCATACGCCACGGAAGACGTGGATCTGGTGGTGCAGTCGCGTACGGGTCCGCCGGAGCGCCGCCGCCTGCACGACGTGTTCACGCGCTCGGATTCAGTGCGAGGGGCCGCCACTGGACACGAGATGGGTTCTTCGTGGAGGTGCCAGGAAACCACCTGGAGGACGCCTTCGGTGAGTATGCCGTTGGACCTTACACGCTACGAGTGGTGAACAGGGAGGTGGTTCTCGTCGGCCGGCTGGTGGAGTTCGATCAGACGGGGCATACCGGCCACGGTGCCCAGGCAATAACGATGCTGCGGGCCTTCGGGGGTGAGCTGGACCGTCCATCGCTGAAGCGCTTGCTTCTGCGCGAGCGAGTGGTCAAAGTGTATCAGGAGCTGCTGGAGCTGGCGGTGTCTGACCGCCCGATTACCGCTTCGGTACTGCGGGCCGCTCGGGACCGGCTACGAGGCGACCGCCGCTGAGCCGAGAACCGGAAGAGGAGGATTGATGTCGTACAAGGATTGGGACCTGACCGCCTTGGAGGCGATGTGGAAGCGCCGCGCACGCGCCGTTCAGGAAGCCAAGTGCACCATCACCGTGGCGGGGATGACCCGGCCCCGTCGCGATCCGGAGGAGCGACGCTTTCTGGAGGAGCAGGGGCGCCCGGGACCGTTCGCCGAGACCGATACGACAACGGCGTATCAACATGATAGCGCTCTGGTGAAGGACGGGAGTAGTAGTTGAGCCGAGCCTTCAAGGCATTCCAATCACGGTAAGTGATTTAGTTGCAGTGAAGGCGGTTGCGCCATTCGATTTGGCGTTCACCGCCATCGCTCGCCGTACGCGGTGCAGATTCGATACAGCATGGTCGAGTAGTGCAGCGGGTCTCCCTCCGGCGGAGCGGGGGGTCTGCTGATCAGTCTGGAGGGCAACGGCTGCGGAGCACCCTTCGGCGGGTCGGGATGCTTCCCCAGGTTGTCGTGGCTTACGACCAAAACTCCGGCAGCTTCGAGCCCCGGCCCCTCAGCCGCCGTGTGGCGTAGGGGTAACCGACCGCGGGTGGTAGTTGTGCTGACGGAAGTGATCTACGAGGAGCTGAGGCCCGCGCATCCGTCAGAGGTTGGGAAACTCCACTCGCGCCGGTATCACGGCGTCGAGCTGAGCGAGCCTGTCCCTGCCGATGTCGAGGTAACGTTGTTCTACATCGTACCCGACGCTCGAACGCGCCGCGCGGATCGTCGCGAGCGTCGTGGAGCCCGTGCCCCAGAACGGATCGAGTACGGTGTCGCCGACGAAGCTGAACATTTTGATCAGCCGGTAGGCGAGCTCCACCGGGAATGGAGCGGGGTGGCCGCGCTTCCGGGTCTCTCCCCGGATGTCCGCCCAGACCGAGCGGAACCAGCTCCGGTGCTCCTCCGGATCGAGCAGGCTGAGCGCGCGCTGCTCATGACTGGGCTTCCGATAGCTTCCCGGCTTGCGCAGAAAGAGCACGTACTCGACAGCGTTCTTGATGATCGCGTTCGGCTCGTACGGCTTGCCGAGAAAGCGAGCCGACCCGCCGATCTCGGTGGCGATGTTCCGTATCTGTCGACTGCGCCGAGCTGTCCCGCCGTGTCTTCTTCCGCCTCGTACTCCACGAGGTTGAAGTACGGCGGGGAGGTGACCACGAGCTGAACCTCCTCGCTCGCGAGCTGAGGCATCCTCCTGGCGTCGCCGAGAAAGATGCGGTGCAGGGTACTTTCCGGCGGAGCACCGTTCTCCCACGCGAGCTTCTTCGCCAGCCGCTTCAGCTCGAGCGAGGGCTCCCTGCCCGACATGATTTCCGCGACGGTGGGTGAGTTCGAGGTGGGCGGGTAAGCATCGATGGGAGCGACGAAGTGCGGCTGCGGTGAAGGCAATATACGTTGCCGGGCGGACATCTCAAACACACCGGCCGATACGCACGATTCGCTGGCAACGACGGAAAGTGTTTCATCAGCCGCCGGCGCGCGGCTTGCAGTTAGGCGCGGCTAAGGGGCGAGCGGAAGGCGTAGGGGTGTGCGATCCATGCACATCCGTTATCTTCCGGCTCGTTCGTCACGGAACATCGCTGTCCAGGAGCATGAAGAAGCAGGGTACGAGAGAGCTGCGGCTGGTCGACGGGTCCAGGGTGACCGTCGACGAAGAGGATTTCTGGCGGTTCTGGAAGGAGCGACTCTTCACCTCGAGCGGTTTCGTCTGCTACCGCAACGGCGAAGGGCGAGTGCGCCGCCTGCACCGGGAGATCCTCGAGGTGCGGGACAAGAGGATCGTGGTGCACCTCGACGAGGACCGGCGCAACTGCACGCGATCCAATCTCCACGTACAGGACCGCGGGGTGTATGGGCGGGCGCGACCCGGTCAGGGCGCCTGTAGATTCAAGGGAGTTTCGCCCTACCGCGGGAAATGGCAGGCCACCATCCGCATCGAAGGCAAGCTGAAGTGGCTCGGCAGCTTCGAGACCGCCGAAGATGCCGCACGTGCCTACGACGACGCCGTACTCGAACACCGGGGCAGGAGCGGGGTGCTGAACTTTCCCAGCCGTCCGCGCCGCCGGCGGAAGCGAAAAACAGCCACAAAGGGCGAGGAATCCACCGCGGATTGATCTGCGCTGCATACTAGGACCGCGCCGTCAGGGGACGGTTCGAACATTCCGACTCAGGAAGTCACTCCAACCACCAGCGAGTATGCGATCTCATCCGGATCCCTCCAGGCAACTCGGCGCCATCCTGCTTTCCGCCGTCCTCGTCACCGCCGTCGCGCCGGGACTCACCGCGCAGGCCGGGACGGCCGCCGGACAGCCGCCGGCCGAGCTCGGCATCGACACCACCAACTTCGACCGGAGCGTCCGTCCTCAGGACGACTTCTACCGCTTCGTCAACGGGACCTGGATGAAGGAAACCAAGATCCCGGCGGACAAGTCGACCTACGGCTCGTTCGTCGAGCTGCGCGACAAAAGCGACGACGCGCTGAAGGCGATCCTCGAAGACGCCGCGGCGAAGCGCGACGTGCAGCCCGGCTCCGAGTTGCAGAAGATCCGCGACTACTACCTCAGCTATCTGGACACGGCGCGCATTCAGGCGTTGGGGATCCAGCCGGTGCGGCCGGAGCTCGCCCGCATCGATCAGCTACGCAGCAAGCAGGCGCTCCCGGAGCTGTTCGCGCACCTGGACCGCATCGGGGTGCAGACGCCGTTCAGCTTCTTCGTTTCACAGGACGCGAAGCAGGCGACCCGGTACATCGCCTACGTGAGCCAGTCCGGCCTGGGGCTCCCCGACCGGGATTACTATTTCAAGGACGGCGAGAAGTTCGCGCAGACTCGGGCGGCCTATCTGGACTACATCGCCACCCTGCTCCGGCTCTCCGGTGGGAAGCAGCCGGAGGCCGCGGCGAAGCGCATCATGGCCTTCGAGATGGCCCTTGCAGAGCACCACTGGGACCGCGCCAAGAACCGCGACCGCGATCTCACCTACAATCCGAAGAGCGTGGCGGAACTCGAGAAGATGACGCCGGCGTTTTCCTGGGACACCTTTTTGCAGGCGAGCGACGCCGCGTCGACCCCCGCCGTGGTGGTGCGCCAGCCGGACTACCTGACAGCGATGAACCGCGTGCTCGCCGCGACGCCGCTGGGCACCATGAAGGAGTACCTGCGCTTCAAGCTGCTCGATTCGTACGCGGACGAGCTCAGCACCCCCTTTGTCGACGCACGCTTCGCCTTCCGCGGCAAGACGCTGCAGGGGGGAGCAGCAGGAGCCGCGTTGGAAGCGGGCCGTGAACGCCACCGAGGACGCCCTCGGTGAAGCGGTGGGCAAGCTGTACGTGGAGCGCAACTTCGATCCGGCTTCGAAGCGGCAGATGGAGGAGCTCGTGAGCAACCTGCGGGCTGCGTTCCGGCAGGGCATCGACGACCTGGAGTGGATGACCCCAGCCACCCAGCGCGAGGCCCAGGCGAAGCTGGCGAAGTTCAACACCAAGATCGGCTATCCCGACAAATGGCGCGACTACTCCGCGCTCGCGGTCGATCCGACCGACCTGGTGGGGAACGAGATGCGGGAGAACCAGTTCGCGTACGCGCGGATGGTGGACCGCCTCGGCAAACCGATCGACCGCGCCGAATGGGGGATGACCCCGCAGACGGTCAACGCGTACTACAGCTCGACCATGAACGAGATCGTCTTCCCCGCGGCGATCCTGCAGCCCCCCTTCTTCGATCCCCAAGCCGATGACGCGACCAACTACGGCGCGATCGGAGCGGTGATCGGACACGAGATCTCCCACGGCTTCGATGACCAGGGCCGCAAGTCCGACGGACTCGGGAACCTGCGCGACTGGTGGAGCCCCGCGGACACGAAGGCGTTCCAGCAGCGCGCCGACCGGCTCGGTGCCGAGTACGACGCCTTCAGCCCCATTCCCGGAATGAACGTCAATGGCAAGCTCACCATGGGTGAGAACATTGGCGACCTGAGCGGCCTCGCCGTCGCCTACAAGGCGTACAAGATCTCGCTGAACGGCAAGCCGGCCCCGGTGATCGGCGGCTTCACGGGCGACCAGCGGTTCTTCATGGGATGGGCGCAGGTATGGCGCTCACTCCAGCGCGAGGATGCACTGCGCCAGCGGCTGCTCACCGACCCGCACTCGCCGCCCGAGTACCGGGTGAACGGGGTGCTGCGCAACATGCAGGCGTTCATGGACGCTTTCGACGTGAAGCCCGGGGACGGTATGTACCTGCCGCCGGAGGAGCGCGTCACCATCTGGTAGGGAACCCTCGCTGCGCCACGCATCGACGGCCCGGCCGGACCCGGTCGGGCCGTTGTTCGTGTGGTTCCGGG
>JBPCJG010000047.1:0-6001 GCA_051005515.1 Longimicrobiaceae bacterium | reverse complement strand
AATCCACGATCCTGGCGAGCCAGCGGGTGCTCCCGGAGCGCCTGCTGGAGGCGGGCTTCGACTTCGAGCACCCGGAGATCGAGGGAGCGCTGCGGAGCGAGCTGGAGCGGGGGTAGGAAGCGGGTCGTCAGGAACTCAGCGGAAAGCGGCCGATCCGAATGCCGTGATTCGTCCTGATCTCCGTCGAACGGAAGCCCTTTCTGCTGACGGGGGCGCTCATGTTCGCGCTGGCGGTGGCGTGGCGCGCATCCCCCGTGCTCGCGTTGCTGAACGCCGGCGCGGCGCTCTTGCTGCTCGCGCTCGCCGCCGGCGACCCGGCCGAGCGGCTTGCCCGCTCCACGCTGTCGTCCCTGCTGCGGGCGGGCGTGGCGGCCGCAATGAACGCCGCTGGCGGGTGCATAGTGCTGCTGACAAAGGAGATCCCCCTGCTCCGCACGGCGTCTCCGGCAGGTCGGCGCGGGGCTACCGTCGCACGCGGAATGCTGATCGCGCTGCCGCCGCTGTGCGTGTTCGCGGCGCTCTTCGCCAGCGCCGACCAGACGTTTCAGCGCGGCATCTCGGCGCTGTTCCGCTGGGACGCGGGCGATCTGCTGCCGGCGCTGCTGCTGATCGCGTTCTGGGGCTGGATCAGCGCGGGTTATCTGAGGCAGCTGCTGTTCGGCGTCCCCGATGGCGGCGAACCCCGTGTACGGCTGCGCTCGCCGCCCTGGTTCGGACGGACGGAAGCGGCCACGGTGCTGGGGCTGCTGAACCTGCTGTTCGCGAGCTTCGTCGCCATCCAGATCGGCTATCTGTTCGGCGGCACCGAGCGGGTGCAGACCACCGCCGGTCTGAGCTATGCCGACTACGCGCGCAGCGGCTTCTTCGAGCTGGTGACGGTAGCGGGGCTGGTGCTCCCGCTGCTCCTGGGGCTGCACGCCCTGCTGGGCGCGGAGGACCGGCGTGCGCAGCGGGTCTTCCGCTCGCTCGCGGGGGGACTGCTCCTGCTGCTGATCGTGATCATGCTTTCCGCCGTCCAGCGGATGCGCCTCTACCAGGCGGAGTACGGTCTGACGGAGCTGCGCTTCTACACCAGCACCTTCATGGCGTGGCTCGCCGTGGTGTTCGTCTGGTTCGCCGCCACGGTGCTGCGGGGCCGGCGGGAGCGCTTCGCCTGGGGCGCCGTCGTGGCGGGGCTGGCGACGCTCGCGGCGCTGAACGTGCTGAACCCCTCGGCGCTGGTGGCGCGGGTGAACCTCGCCCGCTTCGAGAACGGGGCCCGTTTCGACGCCGCCTACCTCGCCTCCCTCGGGCCGGATGCGATCCCTCCCGTCGTGGCAGCCTGGCCGGCGCTGTCTGCGACGCAGCAGTGCGAGCTGTCGCGCTGGCTGCGGCCCACGGCGCGGCCGCCACGCGAAAACGACTGGCGGAGCTGGAACTGGGGCCGGGCCCAGGCGCGGGCACGGCTGAGCGCCAGCGGGCTCAGAAGCGCAGAGAAATGCCGATCCGCGGGACGATGATGTGGCTGGTGTCGTAGTCGGCGCTCACGTCCGCGGGATCCCCGATGCGCTCGAAAAAGCGTTCGAACTGGCGGGCGTGGGCCTCTCCATTCCAGAAGGTGATGTAATCCTCGATCCCCAGCTGCAGCGCCAGGCGCGGTGTGCCGAGGGAGATGGAGGCATCGCCGCTCACGTTCACCGCGAAGTTGGTGATCGGCTCGCGAAACTCGGGCTGCACTCCGACGTTGTCGCGCGGGTCCTCGCGCACGAACGCCGGCGCTACGCTGATGTACCCAGCTGTGCGAAAGCGCCGCGTGTCCCGTGACGGCTCGGGGAGACGATAGGAGATCCCCAGCTTTCCAAGCCAGAGCTCCGGCCCGATCCCGAAGCTGGTGTCGGGAGGCAGGCCGGGATCGAAGCGGACGAAGTCGATGTCCGAGGCGGGACTGTGGGCGAGCGCTGCGACGACTCCCAGCGGCCCGAACACCCGCACCTCCACCTGACCGCCGACCAGCTGGGTGCCGTCGCGGCGTTCCTCGGTCAGCGAGGCGAAGGCCTGGCTGCCATCGTTGACGCCGAGCTCCACGCGCGTGTCGTGGGTGGCGCGCGCGCCGAAGTAGGGGCTCACGGTCACCCGCGCCCGCGGAAGCGTTTCCAGGCCCAGCTGCGCGGCGGCAGGCAAAGGAAGGAAAAAGAGCGCGGCCAGCAACAACCGGCGGGGTCGGATCATGCAGGACGGCGGTGAAGGCGAGCGACGCCGCCAACATATCCCTGCGCCCGCGCCTTGGCCACCCTCACGCGTCGTGCGGGAGCCGGGCGGGGACGGAGGCTGAGCGCGTGTCGTCACGCGGCAGGACGGCGACGGAGAAGCGGGGGAGCAGCTCGGCGGGAGCGAGGCACTCGTCGGGAGCCGAGAGCCCGCAGGTCGAGGTCAGCCAGCCGACGATCCGCCGCGGCGAAACCCCGGCGTCTCGCAGCGATGCCAGTGTGGTCCCCGCGCGGCGCTTCGCGAAGCGCTCCCCCTCGCCGTCGAGCAGCAGCGGCACGTGCAGCCAGGCGGGCGCCTCCAGACCGAGAGCGCGGTAGAGGAGGAGCTGCCGGGCGGTGGAGGGGAGCAGATCGGCGCCGCGCACCACGTGCGTGATGCCCATCGCCGCGTCGTCCACCGTCACGGCGAGTTGATAGGCGGCGACTCCGTCCCGCCGCCGCACCACGAAGTCGCCGCACTCCCGGGCGGGAGCGAAGCATTGCGCTCCCTGCACGTCGTCCTCGAAGCGGACTGGTTCCGGAGGAACGCGGAAGCGCAGCGCTACCCCCCCGCCCGGGAGCGCGTCCGCCGTGCAGGCACGCGCCATACAGGTGCCGGGATAGCGGGGACCCTCGTCGCCCGCGTGCGGAGCGCTCGCGGCAGCGGCGATCTCTCGCCGCGAGCAGCCGCAGGCGTAGAGCAGCCCCGCCGCAGCGAGCGTTTCCAGCGCCACCCGGTAGCGATCTTCGCGTTCCGACTGAAGATACGGGCCGTAGCCACCGCCGATGTCCGGTCCCTCGTCCCAGTCGAGCCCGAGCCAGCGCAGCTCGGCGAGCTGCGTCTCCATCACCCCCGTCCGCACTCGCCCCCGGTCGAGGTCTTCGACCCGCATCACGAAGGGGCCTCCGGCGGTGCGGGCGTGCAGCCAGCCGAGCAGGGCGGTGCGGGCGTTGCCGAGGTGCAGAGCCCCGGTCGGGCTCGGGGCGAAGCGGCCGCGGACGCCCCGGCTCAGAGGTCGCCGAGCTGCTGCTCCACGCGCGCTTGGAGCGACGGGCGGGTGTCTCCTTCGATCGCGCGCTCCAGCAAGTCGGCGATCTCCGCGGAGAAATCCGCGGGGAAGCGTCTGCGTAGCCGCACCAACGGGGCGAAGGCGAGCAGCACGGTGCGCTGGGAGTGCTCCTCGTCGTCGCCGCCCTTCCAGGCTTCGGGATCGGCCTTCCACGGTTCCGTGGGATCCTCGGCCCCGCCGTCCTCGTGCTGGACGGCTTCGGCGGGGAGGGTCACCCCGACCATGCCGTGCACTTCCTCCTCCTCATCCTCCGGCTCCTCGGCGAGCAAACCGAGCCGCACGGGTTCTGCGAGGGCCGTGGTGAGCACCGCCAGCGTGTCGGAAGGGACCATCGCCCGGAAGCTGGGGCGGTCGTTGCCCACCACCCAGAAGCCGATGGGGGTGAGCGACTCTCCCTCGTCGCCGAGGCCTTCGGTGTCCACCTTACGCATCTGCAGGCGGATCGGTTCGTCACGCAGGTAGACGTGCATGGCATCTCTGCTTTCTGGTTGATCGGCGCGCCGCTCCATACCCCCGAAGAGCGGTGGGGAGCCCGCACTCCGCGACGCGACGAGGGTACAGCATCTGGTTCGCGTCCGTTTCGAGACTCCGCGTGTCCCACGTCATGCCAAAGCCAAGCGACGACACCCTCGCAGGCTCCACGCCCCTTTCGCGCTCCGGTTCCGAGGCGGAAGCAGAGGCGGCCTTGCGGGAGAGCGAGGAGCGCTTCCGCACGCTGGTGGAGATGGCGCGGGACGCGATTCTGACGTTGGACGAGCAGAGCGTGCTGCACTTCGCCAACCCCGCGGCGGAGCGGATCTTCGGGTACCCCCCCGAGGAGCTGGTGGGCCGTTCTCTGACCGAGCTGATTCCCGCGCGCTTTCGAACCGCCCATCGAGCCGGGATCGAGCGCTACCTGCGCACGGGCGAACGGCGCATCCCCTGGGACGGAGTCGAGCTGGTGGGTCTGCACCGCGACGGCAGCGAGATTCCGCTGGAGGTGTCCTTCACCGAGTTCACCCGCTCCGATCGCCGCTTCTTCATCGGCACTCTGCGCGACATCAGTGAGCGCAAGCTCGCCGATGCGGCCCTGCAGGAACGCGAGGAGCAGTTCGGCACGCTCGCGAACGGCATCCCCCAGCTCGCCTGGATGGCGAACGCCGAGGGATGGATCTTCTGGTACAATCAGCGTTGGTACGAGTATACCGGCACCGCTCCGGTCGACATGGAGGGATGGGGATGGCAGTCCGTGCACGACCCGACGACGCTGCCGGAAGTGATGGAGCGCTGGACGGAGTCGATCCGCACCGGCGAGCCCTTCGACATGACCTTTCCGCTACGCGGGGCGGACGGCGTTTTCCGCCCGTTCCTCACCCGCATCCTGCCGGTGCGGGATGTCGCCGGCACCGTGGTGCGCTGGTTCGGCACCAACACCGACATCACGGAGCAGCGGGACGCGCAGGAACGACAGCGCTTTCTCGCCGAGGCCGGCACGCTGCTCGGCAGCTCGCTGGATTTCGGCGCGACGCTGGCCCGGCTGGTCCGGCTGGCGGTGCCTACGCTGGCTGACTGGTGCGCGGTCGACCTGCTGGAGGACGGGCAAATCCGCCGCGTCGCCCTAGCCCATTCCGATCCGGAGAAGGAGGCGATCGCCGAGGAAATCGAACGGCGCTATCCCGCGGATGCGGAGGCGCCGACGGGGGCGCCGCACGTTCTCCGAACCGGCGAAGCGGAGCTGGTTTCCGAGATCCCGCGAGAGCTGCTCGAAGACGCCGCCCTCGACCCGGAACACCGCCGCCTCCTGCGCCTTCTCGACCTGCGCTCGTACCTGATCGTCCCGCTTGCGGCGCGCGGCCGGGTGCTCGGCGCGCTGACGCTGGTGGCGGCGGAATCCGACCGCCGCTTCGGTGAGGACGATCTGCGTTTCGCGCAGGAGCTGGCCGACCGCGCAGCCATCGCGGTCGACAACGCGCGGCTCTACCGGGAGGCGGAGGCGGCGAAGGCGCGCACCACCCGCATCCTGGAAAGCATCGCCGACGCCTTCTTCGCCCTCGATCGCGAGTGGCGTTTCACCTATGTCAACGCCGCGGCGGAGCGCCTGTTCGGGCGCCGCGCGAAACAACTCATCGCCCGCTCCCTCTGGGAGGAATACCCGGAAACGCTGGACTCACCTTTCTGGAAGGAGTACCACCGGGCGGTGCGCGAGAACACGCCCGTCCGCTTCGAGGAGTTCGTGCCGACCACGGGCACCTGGTACGAATTCGACGCCTACCCGTCGCAGGAGGGCCTTTCCGTCTTCTTCCGCGACGTCACCCGACGCAAACGGGCGGAGGCCGAGCGTGACGATCTCTTCGCCGCCCTCGAACGGAGCAACGCCGCACTCGACGACTTCGCCTATGTGGCCTCCCACGACCTCAAGGCACCCCTGCGGGGGATCGGGAATCTGGCGCAGTGGATCGAGCAGGATCTGGGGGACGCGGTGACCGGCGCAGCGCGCGAGCAGTTCGAGCTGCTGCGCGTTAGGGTCCAGCGGACGGAGGCGCTGATCGACGGCATCCTTGCGTACTCGCGGGCCGGGCGAACGGCGGACGGCAGCGAACGCGTAGACGTGGGTAGGTTGCTGGAGGAGGTCACCGACCTGCTCGACCCGCCCGAGGAGTTCGAGGTGCGGATCGAGGAAGCCATGCCGACTCTCGAGACGCCGCGCCTGCCCCTCCAGCAGGTCTT
>JBPCJG010000046.1:0-4277 GCA_051005515.1 Longimicrobiaceae bacterium | reverse complement strand
CACCGGCACGGCGCAGCCCGCACCGACCCCATGATCACCGGCCCGAAAAGGTCGCGGCCTCCCAGCCGGACCCCATATCCCGCTCACTCATTTCGCCTCAGCTCCTGGAGGATCTGGCGGAGGTGCTCGGCATCGTCACGATCCCGCGCCCGGCCGGTCGCCTCCTTCATTGCGATGAGCGTCTCCAAGCGGACGAACCGCACCTCGACCCCTGCACCCAATTCCGCGGTCAGCGCAAGCATCTCGTCTCCGTTCACGGCGGTGCTTGCGCGGGCTTAAAAGCAGCCACGGTTAGGTCGAGCCGGGAACAGCCGAATCTACCACCTCCCCTCCGAGGTCCGCGACCGCCCCGCTCCCGCTGGAACACGGCATGCGATGCGTCATCCGTTCCCGCTTCCAGACACGAACGACGGAGACCCGACGTGGCAAACGACGGATGTGGGCGATGTGCTCGTAACAAGATCTTCCCGGTGAAAAGGTCCATGACCACCAACAGATCCAGATCGCCTCCGGCGCGAATGTCGCCGTTCGCTCCGGAGCCGAAGAGCCATCGCGAGCTCCTCCATCACTGGAGCGTCACCTTCCGAGACTCGTCACCAGCCGCCGCGGCGACATGATCGCGACCGCCACCTCGCCGCGTCGCGCCAGGTAGTGGCGATCGTTCCCCATGACCAGAGCGTCCGCCTCACCGGCGACGGCGACTTCGAGGAACGGCAGATCGGAGGGATCCGGCAGCTCGACTGCGAGAGGTTGCGCGGTCACGAGTTCTCCGGCTCTCTCGAGCGGCTCCACTGCCTCCGCTACCGAGGTGGAATCGAACGCGACCTTGCGGCGGGCGAGGACCTCCCGGTACTCGGCGACGATCCGCTCATCGAGGGGGATCAGCTCTCTCCGGACGGCGAACCGCAGCACCTGCGCGGGCGCTCCATGCGGCGAAAGCAGCGCTGAAACCACGACGTTAGTGTCGAGGACGACCCTCAAAACTCACTCTGTCGCCCTGCTCTCGCTTCCCGGATCTCTTCGTCGATCTCGGCGATCGTCATCCCGCTCAGCCCCCGCTCCGCGGCGGTTTTCTGCAAGCGAGCCATGGCGCGCAGGGCGCGTAGCTGACTGAGCAGATCGAGCGTCTCCTCGAACTCGCCTTCGTCGATTCCCATGGCGACGGCGAAGGGCTTCCCGTTCACCGTGAGCACGATGTCGTCCCGCTCGACCGCTTCGCGAAATTCAGAAGGGTTGTTACGAATGTCCCGCGTGCTGGCGAATTTCATTGGCTCTCCCGTAGCCGGATCTGCTACAATATAGCTACGCGAGGGAATCGTCGCCAACCCCGACTCCCGCCCCGCGACCCGCTGGAACACGGCATGCGATCGTGACGTCGCTGATGATTGTGACGGTTTACCGGGTCAAACACCGACGAGATGCGTACTCCTGACGCTTGCAGTCGTCCCCTCTCGCTACATCCTCAGTTCGTGACCAAGGACGGCAACAGAGAGTTCGTCGTTCTTCCGTATCACGAGTTCGTCCAGCTTCAGGAAGTGCTCCAGGATGCGGAAGACCTGATGGATCTCCGTGTGGCCAAGCGGGAGAGCGAGGAGGAATCATCGCTGTCACTCGAAGAGGCCAGGAGCGAGCTCGGCCTTAGTTGACGAAGAGTCGTCCCGTGCGCCCTGGCGCGGCGAACTAGCTCGCTGAACCGATTCTTGGCGTCTTCCAGCTTCCATGCATGCAAGGGTCCTCCTCGTTTCTGGACAGACCGTACAGGAGAGTAGCGTGCCCCTTTCCGCGGGCGTAACGCTTCGTCCTCTCCTCGCGGCGTTCGTCACACACTCCTTGCCCGCCCCCGTGATCGCAAGCCAGGTTGCGCGATTCGCGTCCGATCCCGACACCGTCTGTAACGATGCGCCTCCGCCACCCGCTCCGCTGCCTCGCCGCCTCCGCTTGCTGCGCCGCCTGCGCACCGACCGGCGCGGATCCCGCCCCCGCACCAGGAGCGACGCTGGTGCGTGCATTCACCGTGCAGGATTCCAGCGACCGCGTCGCCGTCGTCGCGGGGCTCGACGGGCCCGAGGCGGTGCGCTACGACCCCGACCAGGATGTCTACTTCGTTGCCAACTGGGCGGGGGGAGGGAGCGAGCGCGACGCCGACGGTTTCATCTCCCGCGTTTCCCCTGAAGGGGAGGTCGAACGGCTCCGCTTCATGACCGGCACCGCCGACGCTCCGCTGCACGCGCCGCGCGGGATGTTCATCACGGCAGATACCCTCTGGGCGGTGGACGTGGACGGCGTGCACGGCTTCGATCGCCGGTCGGGCGCGCACCTCGCCTTCGTAAGCTTCGCGCGCTTCGAGCCGGGCTTCCTGAACGACGTCGCAGCGGCGCCCGACGGCACCCTCTACATCACCGACACGGGGCGCTCTCGCGTCTACCGGCTGCGCGGGCGCGACGCCACGCTCGCGCTGGAGGATTCCCTGCTGGGGCCGCCCAACGGCGTCGTCTGGGACGCCGCCGGCGAGCGCTTCGTCTTCGCGCCCTGGGGTGGAGAGCAGGTCTTCCGCGGCTGGCGGCCGGGCGAGGCGGAACTGGTCCCGGTCGCGCACAGCGAAGGCGGGAACTTCGACGGTATCGAGCCGTGGGCGGGTGGCTGGCTCGTCGCGAGCCAGCGCGACTCGACCGTGTATCTGCTGGAGAACGGCGTCGGCCGCGCGCTGATTCGCACCCCCGGGACCGGCGCCGACATCGGGATCGACACGCGCAGGGGGCGCGTCGCGGTCCCGTATGTCGCGCTGGACCGCGTCGACATCTGGGAGCTGCCCCGATAGCGCAGAAGAGGGGGGCGACTCACATCATCGCTCACGCGCTGAATCGGCGACGTCGAAGACCAGCGAGTCGCTCCACTCGCGGGCTTCCGCCTCCCGCTGTTCATCGGCGGCCATTCGCCCGTACGCCGCATCCAATTCCGACGTTAAGACGTGCGGCCGCACGAGATTCTCGATGAAGCGGCTGATGCGACGGGGCCCCACGATCCTGTAGAGACCGTCGTAGACCGCTTCGTCCACCGTGATCGTCAGTCTTTTCCGCACTCTTCCTCCGCGGGAGATCGTGCGCCGTACCGATCATTCCTCCAGACGCCCCGGACGCTTCACCGCAAATGAACGATTCCGCCAGCCCGCCTTACCCTCCCGGGCAGTCCCGCGTCAGCTCCCGGTCGGTCAGGCGGTAGGGCGCCGCCGTGTCCGGTTGCGTAAAGATCAGCTCCCACACCCGCTTGCAAACGACCGAGGGGATGTAGCGCGGGTCGGTCACTTCGGAGCTGGCGAAGGCGCGGAGCTGCCCGGGAGACGGGGTGATCAGGTTGAGGTGAAGGTAGACGCCGTATTCGCGTACCCAGCACCCGGCAGCGAACTCCGACTCCTGGCAGAGCAGCGCGCTGTCGGGCTGCAGGTCACGCACCCCGGGACCGATCGCCGCCTGCACCGCCGCCGAGTCCATCACCTGGCCGGTGGCACGGAAGGCGTTGCCGCGGAACGACTCGAGGTCCGCCAGCAGCGGACCCCGCGCGCCGCGGCCGTAGGCGTGCTCGCGCGCGTCGCGCTCCATGAAGGTGACGATCTGGGGGATGACCCCGAGGTACTCGCGCGGCGTGGCGCGGGGCTCCTCGCACCCGGCGAGCGCGGCGGCGAGGACGAGCAGGACGGCCACCCGGCGTTTCATCCAGCCGCCGTCAGCGGAGGTCAGGAAGTGGTACACGGCGAAACCTCGGCGCCCGGAGTCCCGTAGTGAGGATCGAGACCCCGAAATCCACCCGATCGAGAGGAGACCGCAAGTCATGTTGGAAGCCCTGTATGACCGCCAGTCCGAACCCCTTCCGCGCGCCTCGCTCCACGTCCAATCCGCGCTGCTCGCCGTGGCCAGCGTCGGCCTCGCCGACCTCGCGCTCAACGCGGACGGGGGTGTCCCCGCCCTGGCGGCGGTGGTGGTGGCGATCCTCTTCACCTTCACCGGGTGCCGGCAGGGGACCAGGCGCTCACCCTGGAACCCCGGCTGCTGAAGCCCTGCCGGGTCACACCCAGGTGCGCTGCAGCTTGCCGATGGCGTCGATGCGGCGCTCCGCCGCGCGCTCCGCGGCTTCGGACGGCGGAATCCCGTTTTCCCGCGCCAGCTCGAAGATCTCCAGCAGCGTGGTGTAGATCTCCCCCGCCTTGCGCATCGACTGCTCCGGCGCCCACCCGTTCAGTTCCCCGTAGACGTTGATCAGCCCCCCGCCGTTGATGACGAAGT
>JBPCJG010000045.1:0-6176 GCA_051005515.1 Longimicrobiaceae bacterium | reverse complement strand
CTGAGTCGAGCCGCGGAAGCAAGGCGCAACGATTGGACCGACTCACACTCCCACGCGTACCCCTGAGAATCTAAGTCGTGGCTACGCCCGCTGCGTCTCGGTAGAGCGCATCCGGAGCGAGCTCGATCCCGCCTGGCCAGGCAAGCGTACCTGTCGTATCGTCGATGTAGACCTTCGCGAACTCCCGCGAATCTTCCCACGCGCTGAATACACCTTTGCCGACGAGATCGGAGAGGTCTACCTCGCCCTCGGTGCCATCCTCAAACCGTACCCACACTCGGTAAGCGGGCAGTGTCTGGACTTCGGCAATTCTGTGGAGCATCAGGCCGTTTGGCGGAAACGCACTTCACCCGGAAGCCGCCCGCCGAAGATTCGTTCCATCGTCACAGCGGCAGTGCCGTACCGCAGCTCCGCCTCCGGCTCACGCCACGTACCGAACGATTTCCAGCTCTGCCGCTTCATCGAGTCCACCCAGGATCTCTTCAACGGCGGCCATCGCGGAGTCTTCCAACAGGTACTCCGTGCAGTTCTCACACTGGAGCACCGGCAGATTCTTGATGATCACGATCGCTTTGGCGGTTCGTTTGAAAGGCAGGTCCGTCACCATCCGGTGTAGCTGCGCCCCGCAGACATGGCATTTCATTGCATTTCATAGCTTCGGTGGGCTTACGACTGCTCCTCGAACAGCACACGCGGAAGAGCGGACTGGCGGATGATGGATTGTAGGGTGCCGATCCGAAGCTCCCGGTGGTCGGGAACGGGTACCGTCGTCGTGCCGTGTTCTGAACGCTTCTGCATCACGACATGACTGCCGCGCTGCCGGACCTGAACGAAGCCGTTCTCGGCGAGGATCGCACACACCTCTCGTCCGGAGAGAACCCGCAGCCTACCCAACGGCGACGTCGAACCGGGTGATGTAGATCTCCGGCCGGAAACGTGCTTGGACTTCCGCGGGTTCCGCCGATTCCAGGAACAGCTCCACCGCTTCGCGGAGGTTCGCCCTTGCCTCCTCGACCGAGCCGCCCTGGCTCGCGATGTCCAACTCGGGGCAGAGTGCTACGAAGCCGTCGGCGGCTTCGCGTTCGATCACGGCAGTGAGATGGTGCGTCTGTTTCATAGTTCCCGGTCAGGAAGGGCGAGTTGGCTACTGCAAGCGGGGGGTGTGAGTCGCAGTCTGCACTCGCTGTTCCACCGCAAGCGCTGCGCGTCGGAGGTGGCGCTCCCGTGGGACGCCGGTCACGTGGGCCCCAGTGGTCAGGTCTTCGCCGAGTGCTCTGCAGCTCGCGGTTCTTGCCACATCTCCACCACACCATACCCCGCATCCAGCTCCCGCTCCATCAGCAGGATCCCCGCAATCCGCCGCGCGATATTCGTGACCTCGCGCACCTCCTCCGGCTTCAGCGCTCGCCCGAGCAGCGGCTGCTCGCGGTAGCTGAGCCACTTCTTGATCACCTGGTACCCGCCGAGCGTGTACTCCCAGACGCGCGACGGCACGCAGCGCCAGTAGGCGACATCGTTCAGGTACACATCGTAGCAGGTGCCACCGAGCAGGGCGAGAGCGTCTTCGGCGGACATGCCGAAGCGCGCAGCGCCCCCCTCGATCGCCGCACGCTCGGCGGCGGTGTACTGCCGCTCCTCCGCTCGTCCGCGGCCGGGCATGGTGACGCCGCGGGCGCCGGCGTATCCCCACCCCCCGGTGACTGCCAGATCGCCGGCATCGGGGTCGAGCTGTCCGCCGTCGGCTTCCTGCACGGAGCCGATTACCCGCAGCTCGGGGCGGATCTCGCCGGTGGTGACGCCCGGAACCTCGGCCTCGGGGTTCAGGAGCGCGGCGAGCTTCCGCCCGAGGTCGGCGGAGGCGACGAGCTGCTCGTGCGTCCCGGGCAGCGGGATGCGCGGCCAGTCCTGCCGCAACGCTCCTGCGTTCTCCTCGCGGTAGGCGGGAGCGTGTACCGTCCCCACCACATGATGGAACAGATCCTCTGGATCAGCTTCGACTACCGTCAGGTACTCCTTTGCCCGATCACTGAGATTGAGCCGCACGCCCTCTTCCTTTGCCGCGTCGAAGAGACTTTCAGGATCTTCAGCGGGAGCGAGGTAGAGCGGGAAAAGGCTCGTTGCCCGCTCGAACATGTGAAACGAACCGATGTCTGACATGACCAACGGCGGGCTGAACTCACGTCGATGCCGCTGTGACGCGCTGAGCCAATAGTTTTCTATCTGAGCGTGAGGGAAGAACTCGGATCGTTCCCGTTCTACCAGAACCGTGTCCGGCTCCCAATAGAACCAGCGCACATCGAAAGGTCTATAGACGTAGCGAACGAAGCGCTCGGGCTTAATTCCGCGAATTTGAAGGAGCGCGCGCGTCTTCGCTGGATCGAAAGCGTTCGTCTCTCGGACTGCTGAGGGAGCGAGGCTGGCAATCTCATCATCAGGAACGCTGGAGTCGAAGTAGCGTTCCATTCGGCTTGTTAGCCGGTGGCGATCGACATCTACGAGCAGGTCATCCCGAGCACTGATGACGCCGGGCGAGAAGAAGGGGAACAGCTCCGGCAGCTTCGGCCAATCGAAGTAACCTTCCGCGACCACCTTTGGCTTGAATGGAAAGCCAAGTTCCACGTCCGGCGCGATCGCTTCATAGCCAAACGCCGGATCGTCCGGCGCGTCGATGCTGCTCAGAAGCGCAGCTCGCCTCACCGCTGCCCGAGCTTGATGGAAATCCCGGTACAAAATCCCGGCTTCCCCCTCGCCGGCACCTTCCTTCGTAACAGCGAACGTCGAGATCGCCGTACCGATTTTGATGCCGACGCTGGAGCCTTCCATCGCGAAAACAGTCTCGCTCGTCCGGCCATCTGGCGCGTACTCCGAAATGATGCGGTCGCCGTGTAGGTTGTCGATCCAGATGCGATCGAACTTCTGCAGATACCGCTCGCGCATCCCGGTGAACGACAGCCCGTCGAGCCACGAATAGTTCGAGATGAAGCAGACGATGCCCCGGCGCGGCTCCATCTCGACGATCTTGCGCTCCGCCATGCGGAAGAAGCGCACATAGAGATCGTTGAGCCCCTGCCCCTGCGGCTTCGGCGCCCGCTTCGTCGTGCGATAGGCGTCGGTCAGGTCGCGCTCCTCGCCGATCGCCATCCCCGCGTACCCGCTGTAGGGCGGGTTGCCCAGGATCACCAGGATCGGCTCGTCGCGCTTCACGTGCGCCGCCTGCTCGCGCTCCGTCTCCAGCTCCGGCAGGGCGATGGGGATCTGGTCCTTGGGCTCCTCCGGTGGCGTCCAGCCGGTGAGCGCGTTGGTCAGGTAGATGCCCGCGCGCTCCTCCTCGCCGAAGGGCGCCTCCATCTGCTGCATCACCAGCCCGAGCTGGAGGTGCGCTACCACGAAAGGCGCAGGCATGATCTCGAAGCCGAAGACCCGCTCCCGTGCCGCCCGCTTCACGTCCGACGCTACCAGCGCGTCCGCGCCCCGCTCGCGCAGCGTCCGCTCGATGCGGTGCAGCACCTCGACCAGGTAGGCGCCGGTGCCGCAGCAGGGGTCGAGCACCACCACCCGCGGGTCTGCCAGCCCGTCCGCGATCTCCAGCTCCGCGCGCAGCACGTGGTCCACCTTCGCCACCATGTACTTGACCACCTCCGGCGGCGTGTACCAGACCCCGAGCTGCTTGCGGAGCTGCGGATCGAAGGCTTCGAGGAAGGGCTCGTAGAAATGCTGGATCGCGTGCTCCTCGCGGAAGCGGGTGAAGAAGGCGGCGCGGTCCACCCGATTCAGCGCCTCCGCAGTCCAGTCGAGCACCTCCACCAGATCCAGGCGGTGGAGGCGGTCCGGGTCCGCCACCTGGTGGAAGAGCGCGCGGATCATGGGGACGCGGAGGTTCCAGGCGGATTCGCGCCAGTGGAAGCGCCCCTCTCCCCCCTGCCGGCTCCACAGCACCCAGGCGGAGAAGACGCCGTAGAAGAGCGTCTGCACCAGCGTCGAGCGGAAGAAGTGCTCACCGCGCGCGCCCTCGAAGCGGATGCCGAGCGACGCCTCCAGCGACTCGCGCAGGCGGGCCAGCGCGAGCAGCTCGACGTCGGCGATGCGGTTGCGGGCCTCCTTGGCGTAGGAGGCGAGGAACCACGCCAGATCCCTGGGGTCGGCGAGCGGCGCCGGGTGGAGCAGGACGCGCTTCAGGTACTCGAAGAGGGGCTCGCCCCGCTCCTTCGCGGTTTTCCGGGGGTGCTGCAGGCACTCCAGAAAGGCGGAGCTGCTCGGGGCGATGCGGAACGCTTCGAGCGCCCTGCGCCGGCCGGTGTGGTCGGCGCCGACCAGGACGAAGTCGCGCAGGTTGGTGACCAGCACCTGCCCGTAGCGCGCCTGATACTTCGCCACCTGCTCGCTCTCGGCGATGGCGAAGACGTCGCCTTCCAGCCCCTTCACCTCGAGCGCGCCGCGCTCGGGGAGCTGCCCCTCCTCCGGCTCGTCGGCCGAGCCCTTTGGGAACTGGCTCTGCGTGAAGAAGCCGCCGTCCGGGATGCCGCCGCCGGTGTCGCGCAGGTTGACGATGCAGCGCACGCGTGGCCGCAGCCCGCTCCCCGCCTCCGTGAGCAGCGTGGCCAGCGGGCCGTAGTACGAGGTCTCCTTCACCCCGCCTCCCGAAAGGCGGATGTCGCGGAGCTCCGTCAGGTAGCGTTCGAGCGGGTGCATGCGAGGGGGAGACGAGGACGAGAGCCGGCGGGACGGGGATGCGAAGCTAACGGGGTGCCGCGTCGCTCACAATTTCCGCGTCGCCCTCACCCCCGACCCCCCTCCCACGAGGGGAGAGGGGGCACTCAGGACTTTGGCCGAGATCATCCAGGAGCGAGAGCAGGCTTCGGCCGCGTAAGCGCGGTCATCTCCTCGCATCACTTGGCACTCTGCTTCCCGTACGGCACCACCACGCCGTCGAGCATGGGAAAGTGCTTTCTGTTCAGGGTCACGAGCTGCGCGTCGTTCACCTTCGCGGTGGCTGCGATCAGAGCATCCACCAGACCGGTGTTGTGGCTCCTGCCGTAATCCCGCCGCAGCAGACCCCCTGTCTCCGCGATCTCTCCATCGATCGGGATGAGCTGGAACACCGACTGGAAGTTCTGCAACGCGGTACGCTCGGCGCCTTCCCGCACCCCGGCGAACAGTTCCGCCACCGTGGCGGCGGAAATCAGCAATTCTTCGCTGCAACTCTCCAGGTAGGCGATTGCCTGCACGTGCCCGCGCAGATAGTCGATCAGCACGTCGGTATCGAAGAGCAGCCTCTTGCCCATCAGGTCGGATCCGACGCGAACCGATCGAATTCTCTGCGCAACGCGCGGAAGTCGGGGAGGTCGTCTCGATCCCGCCACATACCCCGCGCCTGAGCCAGCAGCGCACCACGGTCTGGCTTCTCGCTCTGCTCGAGCATGGCATCGATCGCCTGGCGTATCAGTTCACTCTGCGACCTGCCGCTCGAGCGGGAGAGTTGACGCAACGCCTGCCGCTCGCTCTCGGTGAGATAGATCTGGGTGCGTACCACGGTTGCCTCCGATCGGTGGTGTATGTGCGCAATGTATGCGCATGGCGTGCGGGGTGCAATCTCCAGGGGGTCATCCTGAATCCTGAATCCTGAATCCTGACCCTCACCTTTCCCGGTTGACTCCACCCCTGGCCTCGCGTAACTTGGTGAGACGGAGAATCATTCTTGATAACCCGCGTCCAAGCAGGAGAATACATGGCCGAGCCGCTCCTCAGGATCACCAACCTCCACGCCGAGATCGCGGAGGATCAGACCGAGATCCTGAAGGGGGTGGATCTGGAGCTGAATGCCGGGGAAATCCACGCCATCATGGGGCCGAACGGCTCCGGCAAGAGCACGCTCGCCTACGTGATGTCCGGGCACCCTACGTACGAGGTGACCGAGGGCGAGATCCTCTTCAAGGGCGAGAGCGTGCTCGACATGGAGCCCGACGAGCGGGCGAGATCGGGGATCTTTCTCGCCTTTCAATATCCCGTCGAGATCCCCGGCGTTTCGGTAGCCAACTTCATGCGCACCGCGCTCAACGCGAAGCGCGGCGAAGAAGTGGACATCTTCGACTTCCAGGATGAGCTGGAGGGGCGCATGGAGATGCTGGAGATGGACATCGCCTTCGCGCAGCGGAGCGTCAACGACGGCTTCTCAGGCG
>JBPCJG010000044.1:0-16327 GCA_051005515.1 Longimicrobiaceae bacterium | reverse complement strand
TTGATGGTGAGCGTTTCGAGCGCGGTGCGGTCTGTAAGCGTCGCGGTGGACATCGGCGGGAAAGCAACCTCCTGCGAGGGTGGACCAAAGGTGAATCCACTCGACGCGCACGACGCGGGCCAGCGCGACGGAGCGGGTACGGGCACGAAAAAAACGCCCCGGCGACCGCCGGGGCGTTTCCTTCGCGAATGCGAGACGCCGGTCTACCGATCCCGGTCGCGCATCCTCACGTCGCCTTCCTTTTCGATCTCGACGCGCTCCTTGCGCAGGTCGGCTTCGACGGTTTCGGTGTCCTGGACCTGCTGCTTGTTGATCACCAGCTCCTCCTTGGCCACCGTCCGCTTGCCGACCACCACTTCCTCCTCGGTGAGCGGCACGCGAATCTCGCCTTCCTCAATGGTGGCGTCGGTCCTGCCCGTCGCGGGTCGGCGCTCGATGGTGACTTCCTCGTGCATGACGGGGACCTCCTTGCTGACGTGCTCCGTGTCCACCCGCTTCTCGACCTCGACGGCGCCGGCGCGCGTTTCGCGCTTGCCGACCGCGAGCTCTTCCTCGGAAAGCGTCATCTTGCCCTCACCGTAGAAACGGTCCTCGTCGTAGTGCTCATGCTCGTAGTACTCGTCGTCGTCGTCATCGACGACCGCTGCCTTGTCGTAGTCGCTATCGAAGCGGCTGCGGAGGTCGGTTTCGTACTCACGGTTGAAGGTGTTGCGGCGGTATGCCGGCAGCGCGATGAGCTGCTTGCTCGCCATCGAGTCGATGAGCACGTTGTCGTCGTTCCGGTCGAGACGCGCGTAGCCGATGGGGATGAGAACGTGACGATCGTCGTCCACGTCGATCAGGTCGTCGTCCATGTCGACGTCGAGATAGCGCACCTTCATGGCGGTGCGGTCGATCAGGAGCTGGTCGACCTCGCCGATCTTGCGTCCGTCCGAGCCGACCACGTCCCAGCCACGTACGTCGGGTTCACCGTCGGCCACCTTGAAGTCGTCCATCTCGTCGAGCGGGACCACCCGCGTAGTTCCGGATTTCTGCATCTGTTCTCCTCCCTTTGGAATGGTTCGTATCGCTTGAAGAAACTTATGGATGCAAGAGCTTTGCCGTCGCGCGATTCTGGCGTGGCCGTGGGTGGAATGACGCGCCACGACGATTCGCGGGACCGGAGATCCTCCGGCGGCGAGCGCCTTCGGCGACGGCTCGGCTTCGCCGTCAAGGTGGTCGGGCGACCTGGACTGAAGAGCAACGATGCACGCCGCTGGCGATCGGATCCGCACCTGCGGGTTTCGCTCGACTACCTGCGCGCCATCCTCGACTATCTCGAGGAGATCGACGTCCGTATGTACCGGATGTCGTCCGACTTCGTGCCGTACGCGACACACCCCGATCTGCCCCGCTTCCACGGACAGATCCGCGAGTGCGCGGAGGAGCTCGCCGAGGTCGGTGCGCTCGCGCGGGGGCGTGCCATCCGCCTCTCGCTGCACCCCTCGCAGTACGTGGTGCTGAACGCGGAGGACCCTGAGGTCCGCGCCAAGTCGGTCGCCGACGTGGAGTCCCAGGCGGAGCTGCTCGACGCTCTGGAGCAGGGGCCTGAGGCGGTGGTGGTCCTCCACCTGGGCGGCGCGTACGGCAACCGCGAAGCCGCGCTGGGGCGCTTCGTGGCAAGCGTCGGGAAGCTTTCGGAGCCGGGACGGCGGCGCCTGGTGGTGGAAAACGACGAAACGCTCTACACCGTCGAGGACTGCCTGCGAGTGCACGAGCAGACAGGACTGCGCGTCGTCTTCGACCACCACCACCGCCGTCTCAACCCCGGCGGTCTCGCCTCGGCGGCGGCACTCCGGGCGGCGCTCGCCACCTGGAGCGATGGCGTGGTGCCCAAGGTGCACTTTTCTTCACCCCGGCTCGACGCGCGGCAGGTGAAGCGCCGCGGCGAGCTGGTGGAAATCGCACCGCTCCTTTCGCAGCACGCAGACTACGTGAACCCCTGGGAGTTCGCCGGGCTGCTCGGAGATCTCGGCGAGCGTCCGTGCGACGTCATGCTGGAGGCCAAACGCAAGGATCTCGCGCTGCTGAAGCTGCGCGCGGACCTGAGCAAGCTGGGGCTCGGAAAGCTTCGAGAAGACGGCGTTATGGCGACAGGTACTGCTTGAAGAGCGCCTTTTCGTGGGCCCGCCCGTACGCTTCCTCGGGCTCCACGGAGCCGGCCATGAGCAGCGCGAGCAGCGACTGATCCATCTGCACCATGCCGTCCTTTTTTCCCGTCTGGATGACCGACGGAATCTGAAAGGTTTTGGCTTCGCGGATCAGGTTTGCGACGGCGGGAGTGCCCACCAGGATCTCGTGGGCGGCGACGCGGCCCCCGCCCTTTTTCCGCAGGAGCTGCTGCGCCACCACGCCGCGGAGGCTTTCCGCGAGCATGGCGCGGACCTGCTCCTGCCGGTCGGCGGGAAAGGTGTCGATGATGCGGTCGATCGTCTTGTGGGCGCTGTTGGTGTGCAGCGTCGCAAAGACCAGGTGGCCGGTTTCCGCGGCTGTGAGACCGAGAGAAATGGTCTCCACGTCCCGCATCTCCCCCACCAGGATCACGTCGGGGTCCTCGCGCAGCGCCGCCCGCAAAGCGGTGGTGAAGCTGTCGGTGTGCCTGCCCACCTCCCGCTGGTTCACCAGGGCCCGCTTGTTCTGGTGGACGAACTCGATGGGGTCTTCGATGGTGATGATGTGCTCCGGGCGCGACTCGTTGATCAGGTCGATCATCGCGGCGAGCGTCGTCGACTTGCCCGATCCCGTGGGACCGGTGACCAGCACGAGCCCCTTGCGCAGCGTGGTGAAATCCCGGATCGCCGGTGGCAATCCGAGCTGGTCGGCGGAAAGGATCTCGGCCGGGATCACCCGGAACCCCGCTCCCATCCCGCGGTGCTGCAGAAAGGCGTTGCCGCGGAAGCGAGCCGTCCCCTCCAGCTCGTACGCGAAGTCGAGGTCGCGCCCGGTGGCGAACTCCTCGCGCTGGGGCGGGGTCATGATCTCCAGCAGGAGCGCCTTCAGGTCTGTCGCGGTCAACTCGCGGAAGCGCACCCGCTGCAGCTCGCCGTCCACGCGCAGCACGGGGGGGCTGCCGCAGCTCAGGTGCAGGTCGGACCCCCCCTGCTGGACGAGCAGCTTCAGGAACTGATCAATCTGAGCCACGATCATCCTCTGCCAGCATCCATACAGGTTGCGCGGGTGAGCCGGAAAGGCGGACCCGCAGCGTAGCCCTTCCCACTCCCGCCGGAAAAAAGACCACCGGTGCGATGCCGAGGGCGGCGCCGAGCGTCTCCTCCTCGGGGTCGGCCAGCGTGAGCGCGTCCCAGCGGAACGGCTGCAGCTGCGGCCGGCCGTCGGAGCCGAGATCGGTCGGCGACAGAGTCAACGTCTCGCGCGGGAGCGGGGTGGGCGCGGCGGTGAGGTGCACCGCCCTGCAGTGGGCGCCGAGGGTCGCCGCCGGCAGCTCCGTCAGGAGCACCGCGCGGACCGGCGGAGCAACCTCCGCGTCTACCGCGACGGTCACTGTGCCCTGCGCCCTCGCCTCGCCGATGGCAGCGACGAGCAGCGGCTCTGCCGCGACGCCCGCGCTCCCGCCGGGGACTTGGTGGACGAGGTGCACCGTCCACTCCGCCGCGCCTTCGGCCGCGATCCGACGGCAGTCGGTGATCCACCGCTCCCCGCCAAAGTCGGCCAGCGCGCTCCAGCGGACCACGCCCCGGCCCCGCTCCGTGCGGGGAGCCGCAGGCGTCAGCAGGCGCGCCAGCTCCAGCGGCCACCCGGCGGCGAAGGGTTGCCGGGCAGCGGCGTCGTCTCCCGTCCACCCGCGTGCGTCGGAGCCGCGCACCGAGATCCCCAGCTCCCGCACCTCACGGCCCGCCGCCTCCTCGAACCAGTCGCCGAGGGCGACCGCTTCCGCCGCCGGATACACCGTGTCGATCAACGCCCGCAGGTTCTCCGCCGAGGTGAGGGCCGCCTCGACCCGGACGGCCCCCGTGAAGCGGGCGATCTCGTGCAGGCGCTCCACGTCCCGCGGGTCGCAAAGGACCGCCGTCACCGTATCTCCGCTCCGCAGCACCGGGAGCATCAGGTTCGCTCGGGCCCAGGCGCGAGGAACCCGCTCGGCCACCGCCCGGTCGATCGACTCCGGCTGGAGCTGTACCATCGGCAGGTCGTACTGGTCGGCGAGGCCCCACTCGACCTCGGAGCGGGTAACCACTCCCATCTCGACCAAGGCGTCGCCGAGCTTGCCCCCCCGCTCCCGCTGGCGGGCGAGCGCCTGCGCGACGTCGTCCGGCGTGATGAAGCCCAACTCGACCAGGATCTCGCCGATGGGGCGGGGCGCCTTAGCCATGGTCGAGCCCGGCGAGGTGGCGGCAGATCGCATCCCCGGCGGCGGCGGTGCCGAGCGTCCCCCCCAGATCAGCGGTCGTTTCGCCCGCCCGCACCGCGGCGGCAACCGCCCGCTCCACGCGTTCCGCCCGGGGAGCGAGCCCGAGGTGGCGGAGGAGGAGCGCGGCCGAAAGGACGGCGGCGCAGGGGTTGGCCTGGTCGCGCCCGGCGAGATCGGGTGCGGAGCCGTGCACCGGCTCGAACAGCGAGGTGCGGCCGGGGTGCAGGTTGGCGGATGCCGCGAGCCCCAGGCCCCCGGCGAGCTGTGCCCCGAGATCGGAAAGAATGTCGCCGAACAGGTTGCCGGTCACGATCACGCGGTATCGTTCGGGTCTGCGCACCAGGTCCATCGCGAGCATGTCGACGTAGAGCGCCTCCGTTTCGATCTGCGGATACTCCCGTGCCACTTCCGCAAAGACGCGGCGCCAGAGTCCGCCGGCGTGCTCCATCGCGTTGGCCTTGTCCGACAGGGTCACCTTTTCCAAGCCGTGTTCGCGGGCATGACCGAATGCAGCGCGAACGATCCGCTCGACTCCCTTGCGCGTGTTGACGTCCTCCTGGATCGCCACTTCATCCGGGGTTCCCTGCTTGAACGTGCCGCCCATCCCTACGTATACCCCCTCGGTGTTTTCGCGGAAGATGACGAAATCGATGTCGGACGGCTGCCGGTCCCGGAGCGGCGTCAGGCGCTCGTCGAGCAGCCGTACCGGCCGCAGGTTGATGAACAGGTCGAGCCGGAAGCGCAGGCCGAGCAGGATGTCGCGGGCATGCTGATTTCCCGGCACCCGCGGATCTCCCAGTGCGCCGAGCAGCACGGCGTCGTAGTCATCCGCCAGTTCTGCGATCTCGGCGTCGCTGATCGCCACCCCCGTTTCGAGGTAGCGCTCCGCGCCGTGCGGCCACTCGACCAGCTCGAGCGGGGCGTCCACCGCGCGCAGGACCTTGGCGGCCTCACGTGTCACCTCCACGCCGATGCCGTCTCCCGGAATCACGGCGACGCGGTGCTGCGCTGGGTTCGGCACTTCAGCGCCCTCCCTTGAGCGCGAGCACGTAGGCGGCGAGCGCCCGCACCTGCTCCGCGTCGTAGCGGCCGCCTCCGAGCGGCGGCATCGGCACGGGGAACTCCCGCGGTTCCGCCACTCCCGCGCGGATCACCTCGACGGTCTGCTCGAAGCTGCCGTCGGTGTGGATGTGGACGGTGTCGGCGAGAGAGGGGCCGAGCTGCGTCCCCGTCCCCGCCGGGCCGTGGCAGGCGATGCAGCTGCCATCGTACAGCCCGCGGCCCCGCGCTGCGGTGCGGAGCGTCACCCCCGCGGGAAGACCCAGTGCGGCGGCCCTGCGGGCGAGGACGGACTCGGGCACTTCGACGGCGACCGTCGCGTCGTCACGCTCGGCCGGTGAGCGGTCGCAGGCGGTGCAGAGCGCGGCGACGAGCAGGAACGCGGATAGGGTCCACATGCGGACGTGCGACAATCTTGCCGGTTCGGCGGGAGGGAGTGCGGCGGAGCCAGAATCGAACCCGCGCCGTTCGCAAGCGTCGTTCCGTCGCCCGTCAGCTCTGCGGCGCACTGCGCGGCTGCCCGCATTCGACGCAGAACTTCCACCCCGGCTCCACCTCCGCTCCGCACTCCCCGCAAGGAACCGGGCGAATCGCTGTGCCACAGTGCGGACAGTAGGTGGCCGGCCGGCGGCGCGGCAGGGGTCCAGCGCAGCGTGGACAGGGTGACTCCGCCGTGCGGGTGGTGGGGAAAGGTGCGGCCGGAGCAGGAGCCGCCGGCGGGGCCGGGGGCGGTGGAGGCGCGGCAGCGGGAGGCGCCGTCGCGGACGGCATCGGTCCGGCTGCAGGCATCCGCAGAACGACTCCCACCGCCGCGTAGTCGCGGTAGATCCCGAGGATCGGGTTGGCGGAGCGCAGCTCCCGGACGATCTCCTCCTGCACCGCCGGAATCTCGAGCTCCGCGTAGCCCCGTTCGCCGGAAAGCAGCCGGAGCATCGCGTGCTCGTACTGCGCCAGCTCGGAAAATCCGAGCTCCGCGCGGGCGGTGCGGTAGGGGATGCGCTGCTGGTAGATTTCCGCTACCGAGAGTGGCGCCGCACCATCGGGAGGAGCGGGGTCGAGGTCGCCAGCGAGACGCCAGTACAGCCGGTCGAGCGGATCCACGCGAATCAGCCTCCGGTGCGGGAGCGGAGCAGGGCCTCGACCTCTGGTGGAGCCCGCTCGAGCACCCGCTCCGCCGCCTCCGGGCGGCCCACGGCCCGGAGCGCCCGGACCAGTCCCGCCCAGCCATCCGGGGCCTCGGGATCGAGCCGCAGAGCTTCCCGGAAGCGTTCCGCCGCCTCGGGGGCGCGCCCGACCTCGAGCAGCAGAAAGCCGAGCTCACGTTGCAGTCCGGCGTCGTCCGGCGCGGTGCGGAGCCCCTCGCGCAGCTCCTCGGCGGCACGCTCCCATTCGCCCGTGCGGCGCTCGATCCGCGCCAGATAAAGACGGGCGGTGGCATCGTCGGGGTGCGCCTCCACGTAGCTTCGAAAACGGGGTTCCGCCCGGGTGTAGTCGCCGCTGCGGAAGAGGGTGATGGCCTCGGCCAGCTCGGCCTTTCCCGCGTCGGCACGCTGCCAGAGCCACCACCCCGCGACCAGCAGGACGGCCGCGGCAAGCAGCACCCAGACGAGCGGGGGGACGCCGCTGCGGGGGGCGGGAACCGGCGCGACCGGAGGGATCGGCAGTGTCCGATCGGCCGGCGGGGGGAGCGTCGGCTGCGTGGGTGGTTCCAGCACCTCCCGGCGCAGGCGTTCGGCGACATCGACCGCGAGCGCCGCGTCGTGCGGCGACGGGACGCCGCCCTCCCTGGCCCGCTCGCGGATCCGGAGCAGCTCGTGAAAGGCGCCCGCGAACTCGAGCGAAACCCGATTCTTCTGGCGCAGTTCGACGACGACCTCCGCGGCCGCGTGCTCCCCAGGACGGTCGTCGCGGAGGACGCGGCGCAACGTCGCATCGACCGCTTCGCCGAGGCGCAGTATCGCTTCCCGCAGGCGTTCCGGATCGCCTTCGGCGGTCCGCAAGCGGGCGAGTTCGGGCTCGGCCGCCAGCAGCGGCCAGACCAGCTCCTCCCTGGCTTCCGGCATCCCGTCCCTACTCCTCGATGCGCAGCAGACCGGCCTCGGCGCTCCCCCGCACGAACTCCTCGGCGCTCGCGCTGGGTAACTCACGGCCCGTCCGTTTGAGAACCTGACGCGCCGTCCGGCTCATGAACGTTTCGATGGTTTCGTCGCCCTCGCAAAAGGCATCGCGGAGCGCGGCCACGATTTCTTCCCAGCTGCCCTCGAACAGGGTTCCGTCGAGGGTTCGGATGCGGTGGACGGCGGCTGCCCCTTCCGGGATGTCTCCACTCCAGCCCGCCTCCACCTCCGCCAGCAGGTGGTCGATCGCGTCCGGCTCGTCTTCGAGATCGGCGAGGCGCTCGCTCCAGGCCGCGTTGCGGGGATCGTCCGCCGCCGTTCCGAGCAGCACCGCCCTCAACTCGAGGAGCCGCCAGAGCGCGAGCGGATCCCAGTGCTCCGCCGGCGGCACCCGCTCGAATTCGCGCAATGCTTCCCCCATCATGCCCCCATCGTAGAGCAGATGACCGAGGTAGAGACGCGCTTCATGGAGCAGCGCATCGAGCCGCAGCGCCCGGCGCAGGTCGGCCCGCGCCGCACCGACGTCCCCCAACGCGTGACGTGAGTAGGCCCGGGCCGTCAGGATCTCGGCCGAGGCGGGATGGACGAGCGCCAGTTCGCTGAAGCGCTCCTCTGCCTGCTCGTACATTTCTTCGCGATAAAAGACCCGGCCCACCGCGAGGCCGATCTCCAGGTCGTCCTGAACGCCGAGCTCCGCGAGGCGGGAGAAGCAGCGCTGCGCTCCCGCCGCGTCGCCGAGCTTGAGCAGGGTTTCTCCCAGCCCGACCAGGGCATCCTCGTTGTCGGGTTCCAGCTCGAGCGCAGCGGCAAAGGCGCCGCGCGCCCATGCCCACTCCTCCCGGGCTACGCGGACATATCCGAGAGCCGTCTGCAGCGGCGCGGACCGAGGGTGCGATCCGAGACCGTCGCGCAGGACCTGCAATGCCGCGTCGTAGTCGCCGGCGTCGTAGAGTCGCTGCGCGTGGTCCTCGTACTGCTCGTACGGCGGGAGGGGATCGATCATCTCCGGTGTCGCTTGCGGCTCGTCCGGGTCAGCGGCATCTTGCGATCATGCGACCCGGCCAGCCCGTGCTCGATTGGATCCGCCACCGCCAACCCGGCGGTGAGCTGCGGCGAGATCTGCTCCTGGTGATCGCGCGCGCCGAGGAAGCTCTGGTCGACACCCACGTCGCCAACACCCTCGATCTGCTCGATGCTCTGCAGGAAGAAGCGGCCCTCGAGCGCGGCATCAAGCTGTACGCGCAGATGATGGACCTCGACGAGCGTACCGCGACCGTCGTGGCAGACCGGGTGCGCGAAAGGCTCGACAGTTCGCGGGAACTGGAGGCGCGCTTCCGCAGGGTGTTCGACCCCGCGCGCAACTGATCCGCCGCGGTTCGGTTCCGCGCCCGTACCCCCGTCGCCGGCCCTGGTTCTGATCGACCCCCGGTCTTCGGACATCTCAGGGTTCGGGAGCCACGCGCACGGAAGAAAGGCGCACGGAAAGCACCCGCCGCTCTTCCATCTCCTCGACGCTCAGTTCCATCTGGCCGTCCACGCCCGGGATGGCAACGGCGTCGCCCACCTCCGGCACCCGCCCGAGGGCCCCGAAGATGTAGCCACCGACAGTGTCGAAATCTTCTTCGGGGAGTGCGGTCGCGAACCGCTCGTTCACCTCCGAGATGGCGGCGCCGCCGTCGATCAGCACGTCGCCCTCCGGCGTCGCCGCGAAGTCGGGCTCCGCGACGTCGTATTCGTCGTGAATCTCGCCGACGATCTCCTCCAGTAGATCTTCCATCGTGACCAGGCCGTACGTTCCGCCGAATTCGTCGAGGACGATGGCGAGGTGCACGCTCTGGGTCCTGAACTCGGCGAGCAGATCGTCCACGGGCTTGGTGTCCGGCACGAAGTAAGGGTCGCGCATGATCGCCGCTACCGAGAAGCGCGCCGGAGGCTTTGGCAGCACGGGGAGGAGATCCTTGGCGAGGACCACTCCCACCACGGTGTCGATGGAGCCGTCGTAGACCGGCAGCCGTGAGTGCCCTTCGCGAATGATGGTTTCGACCAGCTCCGGCAGCCCGATCTCGACGGGCACTGCGACGATGTCCGTCCGCGGCGTCATCACTTCGCGGGCGACGGTGTCGGAGAACTCGAAGACGCCGTGCAGCATCTCCCGCTCGTCCTCCTCGACGACGCCCTGTTCGCTGCTGCGGGCGATCAGCAGCCGGATCTCCTCCGCCGTGTGAACCAGGGGGTGAAAGCCGGTGGTGCGGACGCCGAACACCCCCACCACGGCGCCGACCAGCCGATCGAGCAGCCAGAGCAGGGGTGTGAGTACCAGCGCAAACGCCCGCAGCGGCGGGAGAGTCATGCGCGATACGACTCCGTGCGACCCGCTGATCGCGAGCAGCTTCGGGACCTGCTCTCCCAGGACCACGTGCAGCACCACGATGAGCAGGACGGTCAGCGTGGCCGCCGCGTAGGCCGCGGCCGCGCGGCCGAACACGCCCGTACCATCCAGCGCCGCGGCGAAGAGCGGGTCGCCCGCCCGGACCGCGACGTACCCCAGCGACAGGGAGGCCGCGCTTCGCCCCACCTGCGCGGCGAGCGCCAGCGTGCCGATGCGGGCGGGCGGCGCGGGTAACGCGCGGTCGCCCCCCTGCCGAGACGGTTCCAGGCGGGGACGACGGAATGCGATCAGGGAATATTCGGCGGCCACGAAAAAGGCGTTGACCGCCACCAGAACGAGCGCGAGCGCGAGCAGGCTGCCGGGTTCCGGGGGTTCCATGCGGGGGGGGAAAGGGTAGCCTGCGGCCGGCGGCGGGAGGCGGCCGCAGGGGTACTGCTAGGCGACGCTCGCCTCTTGCTGCTGCTCGCGCGCCTCCGGCTCGACCACGGCTCCTTCGCCGGTTTCGTCCAGCGCGGTGTTCTCCGCTCCATGCGGGATTACGGGCTGGCAGAAACGCTCCCCCATCGCTTGCAGCTCGGCGACGTTCTCCTCGGTCAAGCCCGGAAAGCGCTCGCCGAGGTAGCTGACGGTGTCGTGCAGCCACTCGGCCTGCTGCTCCGGCGTCGAGCCGAGTACGTTGCAGCGGTGGATGTGGCTGAAGAGCTCGTCGCGCGCGCGGTCCAGTTCGTCGTTTCCTCGTGCCAAAATGCCTCCTGAAAATAAAGGTGTCGGGCCCCATCGGGGCCGTATCGAATCGCTTCTAGTTCCCGAATATAGCGGAACGGGGCGGCCCGCAAAAGCGGCGCGGGTGCGCGTTCATTGCGCCTCGAGCCGATCGGCGACGGCCCACGCCAGCAGGGGCACCATCAGCTCGTGGTGCCCCGTCAGCGCGTATCCCCGGCCGTTTCCCGTCCGGGTCGGCCGCTCCACGACGTTGACCCGCGGCCGGTAGTGGAGCTGCATGTCCAGGTCGCAGGTGACGAAGCCGCGGGGGGCACCGCCGCCGAGGTTGCGGGCGACCGTCAGCGCCTTCAAAAAAACTTCGGGCATGATCACCGCCGAGCCGACGTTCAGCACCACTCCGCCGCCGTCGAGGCCGGCGAGCGCGCCGGCGAAGCTGATGAAGTCGCGGTGGCCGGTAGCGCCAATGGCCGCGCCGTCCGCAGCCGGATGTTGGTGGATGATCTCCGCCCCCACGGCCGGATGGATGGTGTAGGGGATGCCCCGGCGGAACGCCTGCAGCAGGAGCGACAGCTCGGGGTGCGCGAGGTCGTCACGAGCGTCGAGATCGCGGGCCAGCGTTTCTCCCATCCCCCGGCCGCTTTCCAGCCCGGCGACGAAGGCGCGGTTCATGTCGCGCCCCGTCTCTTCGGCCATTCCGAAGCTGCCGTCGGCGAGCCCCGCCTCGACGTCTTCGCTCGTGCCGCCCCAGCGCGCCATCTCGTAGTCGTGAATGGCGGCGGAGCCATTGGAGGCGAGGTGGCTCACCGCCCCCCGCTCCATCAGGTCGATCACCAGCGGGGCCAGGCCGGTCTTGACCACGTGCCCGCCGAGCATCCAGACGGTCGCGCGCTGGTTGCGGGTGGCGGCGGCAATTGCGTCTGCCACCTGCAGAAAGGCGCGCGCCTGCAGGATGTCGGGGAGCGACTCCAGGAACGCACCGAAGCTGCGCGCTTCCGCGGCGGCGGGAGGAGCAGCGGCGAAATCGCCCGCCGCTACCTTGTTCGGGCGCTCCGCCACCGGCACCGTGCGAACCCGCGAAAGGTCCGCGAGCGGCGGCGGCCGCGTCACGGCCGGGCGGCGATTCTCTGCTCCGACCCCGGCGCGAACTCCTGCAGGTGCATCGACAGCGATCCCACCACCGGCACCCTGCTCGAGATCATCACCGGGATGCGGTAGGCGTCGTCACTGAAGTAGACCTCCGCCTTGCCGCCCTCGCCGAACAACCCCTTGGTGCGGATGATCGGACGTACGACGATCGTATTGAAGGTGCCGGCCGGAACGGTCACCCTTTCCTTGCGCAGGACCTGCAGGACGACGGGGTTGCCGTCGTCCTTGAAGTAGCGGTTCAGCGTGTAGGTTTCCCCGACCCGGAGCGGAAGGGTGCGCGCGTAGTACAGAAAAGAGACGTCGTCGAGCGGGCGGTCCGTCGGCAGCGTACCCCTTTCTCCGTTGTCGGTACGCAGGAACTCGCGCCGCTCGGGGAAGAAGTCGTAGCGGCGGTCCCGCTCGTAGCGCACCTCTTTCTGCCGCTGATGGAAGCGGCGGGAGAACAAACCCGCGACGTCGATCCACGACTCGAAGCGGTCGTCGACCCGCGCCAGCGGAATGCCGCCGGCGAGCTCCATGCGGGTGTGATAGGTGGGCTTGCCGTCGACCTGGTGAACGCCGAGCACCCGCAGGGAGCCGTTTCCTACCGGCACCCCTCCGAGCTTGACCTGGAAGGTCGCCTTTTCGCCCGGGGCGAAGGGCACGTCGGCGACCCCCTGCGCGGCGGCGGAGGCGCTGCCCAGCATCGCCACGACGGCGAGCGCCGGGATGGAGCGCGTATGTCGAACAATAGAGTGGATCATGATCCTGGGGAAGCGGCCGGGCCTGGACTGCGGGCGCGCGACCGTGAAAGAGCGTACAGTTCCCGAGCGGTGTCCCACGCGCGGAAGCGAGTCGGACGCTGGCGCCGGTCGTAGCGCACCGGCACCTCCGCTTCGGCGACCTGGCGCGCGTGCGGCAGTACCGCCTGCAGCAGCTCGACGTTGCCTGCCCACCCGGGGCGCGAGACGAGCGGCGCCCGCTCGCGCTCGGCGAGCGCGCCGCGCAGCGCCGAAACGCGGTACGCGCGGAAGCCCGAGAAGCGCTCTCCGACGCCCGCGCCGAGGCGCCGTGGAGCCAGCCAACCGAGGCCCCGGCGGGTCCACCGCCAGCCGGGAGGCACTTCCCCGCGGACACGCGGAACCCCCACCACCACATCCGCGCCGCCTTCGATGATCTTCACCAGGGCCGGAATGCCTTCCGGGTCTTCGGTGAAGTCGGCCTGGAGGATCACCACCACGTCGCGGCGAGGATGGCCGGAGCGGCGGTTCGCCTCGCGGATCAATCGGTCGAGCGCGGCGTGGTCCCCCGCCCGTTTGCGGCCGCGCAGCACAGTCAACGGCAGGACGCGCGTGTACGGCGCGAGCACCTCGGCGGTGTCGTCGCCCGAAGCGTCGTCGAGGACGAGCAGCTCGTAGTCCCGCCCGAACTCCTCCATCACCCGGCGGATCTTCCAGAGGAGGATGCCGACGGTGCGCGCCTCGTCCAGCGCCGGAATGCAGATGTAGATCACGTCTTCTCGCCGCCGAGTTCGTCTGTTGTGAAGTCGGGTATAGTACCGGTAGCCGCGGAGAGGAGTTCCTTGGGAGGCGCGGTTTTCCAGCGGCGGTGGAACCAGAAGTACTGCTCCGGTGCAGAGCGGATGGTCCGCTCGAGACGGCTGGTGAGCGCCGCGGTGAGCTGCACCGTGTCCGCTTCCACGTCGCCGGTGGGCTCCACCGGAACGGGATCTCCGATCACCTCCCAGCGGGGACCGGGACCGGGCAGGCGGCGCGCCGAACAAGCGAACAGGGCGGCCCCGAGGCGCAGCGCGAAGAGTGCGGGGCCGCGGTGGGTAGATGCGGGCCTGCCGAAGAAGGGGACGAAGACGCCCGCGCCGCGCGCGTCCTGATCGGCCAGCATCCCCACGACCCACCCGCGGCGCAGCAGCCGCGGGATTGCCCGGGGGGCGTCCCGGGCCTCGACGGTGCGGATGCCGAGCCGCCGCCGCATCTCCTCCAGCCGCGCATCCACCAGCCGGTTGCGCAGGCGCCGCACGACGGCGGCGATGGGCACGCCACGCGCCGCCACCGCGGCGGCCGCGACCTCCCAGTTGCCGAAGTGCCCGGTGGCCAGGATCACGCCGCGGCCGCGCTCGCGGGCGGCCATCAGCTCGTCCCACCTCCGCACCTCGGTGCGGGCGACGATCTCCGCCGGGCCCATCTCCGCGAGGCGGAGGATCGCCGCCCCTTCGCGCCCGAGGTGGGCAAAGGCGGCCCGCGCGGTTTCGCCGATCCACTCCTCCGTGGCGTCGGGAAAGGCGCGGCGCAGGTTGTCCTCCGCCACCTCGCGGCGGATGCCGAACGGAGCGTACGCCGCCGCGCCGGCGGCCGCTCCGACGCGCTCCGCAGCAGATTGAGGCAGCGCCAGCACCGCCGCCTGCAGGGCGCGGAGGGCGCCGTGTTCGAGGCGGTGCTGCCAGGTCGGGCTCACCGGCGGATTCCTCCGAACTGCTCTGTCGCGGCGTGCACGCGCGCCAGCACGTCGACGACCTGGAGGCGTTCCATCCGTCCCGGCCGGGGAGGGTTGGAAAAGCCGATCGGCTCGTCCACGGCGTGGTACGCGTCGGTGCTCAGGTCGCCGCTCCACCGGTACGGTCCCACCCGCCGCGGATTGGTGTGGCCGAAGAGGCCGATCGTGGGGACTCCGAAAGCCCGGCCGAGGCGGAGAAGAGGGTGGGCCAGACGCTCTTGAAGTAGACGTTGAAGTTGAGCGTGACGTCGAAGCGCTGCTTCCGGAGCCGCCGCCGCAGGTCGAGCACGCCGCTAACGCTCCGGGCTTTCTCGTAGACGACGATCTCGTCCACGGCCGGGTGGTGCCGCAGCACCGCCGATGGAGTCGGCTCCACGACCCAGGTGAGGTGGCAGGCGGGAGCGTGTGCCTTGATGGCGTTGACGACGGGGAGCCCGTGCACCACGTCTCCCACACCCGTCAGGAGCACGACACAGATCCTGCTGTCCGGGGCCAGAAGCTCGTTCACTGCGCGCCTCCGGCTACCGGGCCGAAGAGGACCGCTTCGGTTTCGCGAATCATCCGCTCCACGCCGAACCGCTCGACGACGCGGCGGCGCGCCTCCTCCGTCCGCAGCCGCACCGATTCCGGCTGACCGGCGAGGGCGGCGAGGACTCCATCGAGCGCCGCCGCGAGCGCATTGGGATTGCACGGCGGGACGATCCACCCCGCTGCGGTGCCGTCCCCTTCCGACCCGAGCGCCTCCCGCACCCCGCTCACCTCCACGGCGACGACGGGCGTCCCCACCGCCATCGCTTCCAGCATCACGTTCGCCATCCCCTCGCGGCGGCTGCTCAGCGCGAAGATGTCGGCCGCCGCGAGCACCGCTCGCACGTCGGAACGAAAGCCCAGCCAGTGTACCCGTCCGGCCACGCCGAGACGGTCCGCGTGCGCCCGCAGCTCGGCTTCCTCCTCTCCCTCTCCCGCGATCACCAGGTGGACGCCGGGCCGTTTGACGCCCGCGAAGGCGTCGAGCAGCAGGTCGAAGCCCTTTTGTTCGACGAGCCGCCCCGCGCCGACGACGATGGGCTCGTCCGACGCGATGCCGAGCTCCGCGCGCAGGGCGGCGGGATCCGGGACCGCGGTGCCGACGCCGTTCAGGATCACGTGCATGTCGTCCGGGGGGAAGCCGGGCACCGAGCGGAGCCAGTGCTCCTTGATCTCAGGGGTATTGACGATCACGCCGTCCAGCCAGTAGCGCATACCGAAGCGGCGGTCCGGGCGGGTGTAGACGGGCTCGAGGATGCCGAGCCGCGCGACCACCCTTGGGACCTCCGCGCTCCGCGCCGCCCATCCCGCCCAGAAGGTGCGCCGCCACGCGGTAAGCACCAGTGCGTCGGGTTTCTCCCGACGCAACCAGCGGCGGAAGCGCACCGCCTTCGGCAGGTTCACGTCGGCACCCGGGTGCCGGTCCTCCGTGCGGATCCCCGCCTCACGCAGCGAGTGGCCGAGCGGAGAGCCGGCGTGGCACGCCACCACCACCTCATGGCCGCGGGCGGAGAGCCCCTGCGCCAGCGTCAGGATCCATTTTTGGTATCCGCCCCAGCCGCGGCTGTCGTTGTGGAAGATAGCCTTCAAGACTTCACGCCGCAGGCGACGGCTCGGCAACGCCGTTCAGCACGGCTTCCCAACCATCCAGCATCGCCTCCCGGCCGTAGTGCTCTCCTGCGCGCCTCCGGGCCGCCTCTCCCATCTCCCGGAGCCGTTCGGGATCGGATAGTAGGCGGAACACGGCGGCGGCGATCTCTGCGGGGTCGAAGCCGACCACGACCCCCGGAGCGATGCCCTTCCGGGCGGCTGCGAGTGCGTTCGCAGCGCCGCTCACGGGCGTGCTCACCACCGGCACTCCGGCGGCCAGCGCCTCGAGCATTGCGAAGCTGAGCATCTCCCGGTCGGAGCTGACTACGAAGACGTCCAGCGCGGCGAGCACGTCCCCGACGTCGTCACGATGGCCGA
>JBPCJG010000043.1:0-9756 GCA_051005515.1 Longimicrobiaceae bacterium | reverse complement strand
CCGTCGGCTCACACCCCGGTCCGCTCCCCGCGACATTGGTGGTCCAGCCCCCGCCGCCGACAAAAGCATAGACGGACGACAGCAGCGTGCCGACATCCGGCCGCAGGATGAACGGCCGGAAGACCAGCGCGGCGTCGTAGACGTAGTTGTTGAGCGTGTACCGCTCCCGATCGCCCAGGCTGTCGGGGAAGATGTCGAAGAAGCCGTCGCTCGCGAACGGCACCTGCGACGGGAGGTAGGCGCCATGCAGGCGGATGCCCACCCTCGGGGTGACCCAGTAGTTCACCAGGGCGCCGAACGCTGGGGCATAGCCGATCTTGTACGACTGCTCGTCACCGGTCTGCATGGCGTCCTCTCCGGTGACCACTTGGAACTGCCGGGTCTCGTACCAGCGGCTGGTGACCGAACCGCCCAGGTAGACGCCGACGTCGAAGCGGCTCACGGGCCGATCCGACATCATCATCTCCTGTGCTGGTGCGGTACTCCCCGTCGCGCCGGCGAGCAGCAGTGCTGCGATCGCGGACGTGCCGATCCGTTTCATGGCCTCTGTGGTGTGGGTGTGTGTGCCTGCATTCTTGAACGACGCGGTCGCGCCGCAGGGGGAAGGATGCGCCGAACTCCGGAGCTTGTACAAGGTATGTCCAGGGATCGTGACCGTCAACCGTGCCCACCCTGGACGAACCCAGGGGAGAGGAACAGGGGGTTATCTCGGTGTTCTAGGCCACGACCCACTCCCCGGGGACCGTGCGAACCACCCGATCGGATGCTTTCTGGACATCCCAACTCTATGCTCAGAAGCGACGCCACCTTCCTTCGGAGCAGGGTACGACCGGGAGATCCGGATCGGATCTCTCCAGGCCCTTCGGATGCTTTCTGGACATCCCAGCTCTATGCTCAGAAGCGACGCCACCTTCCTTCGGAGCAGGGTACGACCGGGAGATCCGGATCGGATCTCTCCAGGCCCTATGGAGAAGTGGCCGAGGCGGGTTCGGCGTGCTCGAGAACCAGGACGCCGAGCGGCGGCAAAGTGAGCGAGAGCGACTGCTCGCGGCCGTGCTGCTCGCGGGCATCCGTCGCCAGCGGATCCGCGTTGCCCACGCCGCTCCCCCCGTAGACCGTCGCGTCGCTGTTGAGCAATTCCCGATACTCCCCAGCGGCGGGCACGCCGACGCGGTAGCCGTGCCGCGGCACGGGAGTGAAGTTGCAGACGAAGAGCAGGGCGTCGCCGTCGCGGGAGCGTCGCAGGAAAGCAACTACGGTGTTCTCCGCGTCGGAAAAGTCGATCCACTCCCACCCGGCAGGATCCGCGTCGAGCTCCCAGAGCGCCGGCTCTCTCCCGTACAGGGCGCCGAGGTCGGCGATCCAGCGCTGCACGCCGGCGTGCGCCGGCTGCTCCAGCAGATGCCAGTCGAGCGCGCGCTCCTCACTCCACTCGCGCCACTGCGCCAGTTCGCCACCCATGAAGAGCAGCTTTTTCCCCGGGTGGCCCCACATGAAGCCGAGGGCTAGGCGCAGGTTGGCGAGGCGCTGCCAGGCGTCGCCCGGCATTTTGCCGACGAGCGAACCTTTGCCGTGCACCACCTCATCGTGCGAGAGCGGGAGCACGAAGCGCTCGCTGAAGGCGTACATCAGCGAAAAGGTCACCAGCCCCAGATGGTGCTTTCGGTTTACCGGGTCCTCGGCCATGAAGCGGAGAAAGTCGTTCATCCACCCCATGTTCCACTTGAGCGAAAAGCCCAGCCCGCCGTCTTCCGCAGGGCGGGTCACCCCCGGCCACGCCGTCGACTCCTCTGCGATGGTCAGGGCCCGGGGACACTCCTCGCGGACGGCCGTGTTCAGTTCGCGGAGAAAGGCGATGGCTTCGAGGTTTTCGCGCCCGCCGCGCGGGTTCGGGATCCACTCCCCCTCCCGCCGTGAGTAGTCCAGGTAGAGCATCGAAGCGACGGCGTCCACGCGCAGCCCGTCGAGGTGGAACTCGCGCAGCCAGTAGAGCGCGTTCGCGACCAGGAAGTTGCGGACTTCATTGCGGCCGAAGTTGAAGACCAGCGTCCCCCAGTCGGGGTGTTCGCCCTGACGCGGGTCGGCGTGCTCGTAGAGCGCCGAGCCGTCGAAGCGCCGCAGCCCCGCTTCGTCGCGGGGAAAGTGCGCGGGGACCCAGTCGAGCAGCACGCCGATGCCGGCGCGGTGCAGCGTGTCGATCAGGTGGCGCAGGTCGTCGGGCGCGCCGTAACGGCTGGTGGGCGCGAAGTAGCCAGTGACCTGGTACCCCCACGACGGGTCGTACGGATGCTCCATCACAGGAAGCAGCTCGACGTGGGTGAACCCCATCTCCCGGACGTATTCCGCGAGCGGCTCTGCCAACTCGCGGTAGGTGAGCGGCCGTCCCCCCTCGCCGCGGCGCCAGGAGCCGGGGTGCAGCTCATAGATCGCCATCGGCTGCGTCGCGGGGTCCCCGAGCTCCCGCTCCATCCACACCGCGTCTCCCCACGCGTACTCCCCCAGCCCGGCGACGATCGAGGCAGTCGCGGGACGCAGCTCCGCCTGGAAGCCGAGAGGGTCGCTCTTCAGGAACGGCGGCCCTTCCCGCGGGAGGATCTCGTACTTGTAGACGGCTCCCGCTGCCACACCCGGAACAAAGATCTCCCACACCCCGGCGCCGGGATGGAGCCGCATCGCGTGGCGCCTGCCGTCCCAATGGTTGAAGTCGCCGACGACGCTGACCCGCCGCGCGCTCGGCGCCCAGACGGCGAAGCGGGTCCCGTTTACGCCGGATCGGGTAAGGGGATGCGCCCCCAGAACACGGTACAGCTCCCGGTGGCGCCCCTCTCCCAGCAGGTGCAGGTCGAGCTCGCCCAACGTCGACGGAAACGCATACGCGTCCGCGTTTTCGACGGGGTCGCCGTAGTCGTAGCGCGCCCGCAGCCGGTAGGGATCCGGATCCGGAACCGCGGCTTGCCAGAGCGGTGCCGTCTCGGCCCGCTGCATCGGGATGCGACGTTCCCCCTGCACCACCCACACTTCGCGGGCGTCGGGGATCAGGGCACGGACGACGCGGGTGCCCTCGACCTCATGGGGCCCGAGGACCGCGAACGGGTCGGGGTGCTCCCCGCGTGCGAGGAGCTGCACCTCGTTATCGGGGAGCGGGGCAGCGGACGGAGAAGTCGAAGACGGCGGCAAGGGTCAGGGAGTCAGGGGGACAGCGGGGGCGGAGCGGCGGCACGGTCTAGCAACCAGAGGATTCGGCCGTCGTGCGGCTCGATCGCCTGAGCCGGGAGGCGCGCGGGATCGAGAGGACCGCGCAGCACGCGTGCCAGCGCCGCCTGCTTCGCTCCTCCGGACACCAGGAAGTGTATGCGCGCCGCGGAGTTCAGCGACGGGTAGGTCAGGGTGACGCGCGCTTCGCCGCGTTCCGCCAGCAAAGCCGTGGTGACGGAGCGCGTCTCCCGCAACGTCTCCGCGAAGGGAAAGAGCGAGGCGACATGCGCGTTCTCCCCCAGCCCCAGGTGCAGCAGATCCCACCGCGGGGGGCCTCCGTCGAAGACATCGCGCAGCTCCTGCGCATACGACTCTGCCGCGCGTTCCGGCGCCCATTCACCGCCTATCCGATGCACGTTTCCGGCAGGGATGGGGACGCGCGAGATCAGCGCATCGTACGCCATCCCGTAGTTGCTGCGCGGGTGGCGCGGGGGGACGCAGCGTTCGTCGCCCCAGAAGAGGTGGACGCGCTCCCACGGGGCCTCTGTGCGGTACGGCTCCTCGGCCATGCGGCGGTACGAGCGGCGCGGGGTGCTCCCCCCGGTGAGGCAGACGCGTGCGACACCGCTCCGCTCGACGGCGAGGGCGGTGACCTCGGCGAAGCGCCGCGCCGCCTCGTCGGCCAGGGCGTCGGGGTCGGCGATCACCTGGATCTCGGGCCGCCGCCGATTCACGGGGTGTGCCAGCCGCGACAGTCGCGCCGGATCAGCGTTTCAGCTCCCTGCGGTCCCCAGCTTCCGGCCGGGTACGGCTCCGGCTCGCCGCCCGCCGCCCACCCCTCGAGGATGGGGGTGACCAGCCGCCACGCCGCTTCGACCTCGTCGCGGCGGGCGAAGAGGGTGGCGTCGCCCAGCATCGCGTCGAGGAGCAACCGCTGGTACGCCTCCGGCGAATCCACGCCGAACTCGTCGCAGTAGCCGAAATCCATGCTCACGGGGCGCAGGGGGCCGCGCAGCCCGGGCACCTTGGCTTCGAAAAAGAGGGAGATGCCCTCCTCCGGCTGGATGCGCAGAACGAGCAGGTTCTGCTCGGGTTGGTCGTGCTCGACGGCGTCGAGAACCGGGTGCGGTGGTGCACGGAAGCGCACCGCGATCTCCGTCCGCTTGGCGGGCAGACGTTTCCCCGTGCGTAGGTAGAAGGGAACCCCCGCCCAGCGCCAGTTGTCGATCCAGAGGCGGAGCGCGGCGTACGTCTCCGTAGCGGAATCGTCGGGAACGTCCTCCTCGTCGCGGTAGCCGACGACCGCTTCGCCGTCGACCTCCCCCGCCGTGTAGACACCGCGCACGGTCTCCGTTGCGACGTCGTCGGCGCAGATCGGCCGCACGGCGCGAAGCACCTTTTCCTTTTCGTTGCGGATCCCGTCGGCGTCGTACGCGCTCGGCGGCTCCATCGCGACCAGCGAAAGGAGCTGGAGCAGATGACTCTGCACCATGTCGCGGAGCACCCCGGCGCGGTCGAAGTACCCCGCGCGGGATCCGATCCCATTGCTTTCGGCCACGGTGATCTCGACGTGGTCGACGAAGTTGCGGTTCCAGACCGGCTCCCAGATCACGTTGGCGAAGCGGAAAACGAGCAGGTTCTGCGTGGTCTCCTTGCCGAGGTAGTGGTCGATGCGGAAGAGCTGCGCTTCACGGAAGACGCGCAGCAGCTCCGCGTTCAATTCCTCGGCACTGGCCAGATCGCGTCCGAACGGCTTCTCGACGATCAAGCGGCTCCAGCCGCGCTTCCACGTCCGCGCCATGCCGGCATCGCCCAGGCCGTCGGCGACGCGCACGATCACGCCCGGGGGGATCGCGAGGTAGAAGAGGCGGTTGCCGTCGGTGCCCCGTTCGGAGTCGAGTTCGTCGAGACGCTCGCGCAGTCGCTCGTACCCGTCCGAGTCGTCGAAGTCGAGATCCTCGTAGCGCAGCCCCGGCGCGAAGCGATCCCACGCCTCCTCGTCGGGCTCCCCTACGAACTCGACGACGGCGTCCTTCATCTCCCGGCGGAACTGCTCGTCGCTCCATTCGCTGCGCGACACCCCCAGCACGGCGAAGCGCTCGGGGAGCAGCCCTTCGCAGAAAAGGTTGAAGAGGGCCGGAATCAGCTTGCGACGCGTCAGGTCCCCCGTCGCGCCGAAGATCACCAGGGCCAGCGGCGGCGGCACCTGCGCCGCTCGCATCCCGGGGGCGAACTGCTCCTCCGCGGGGCGCGAGGCGCGCTGTTCCGATGCGGACGGCGCCGCGGGCGGCGATGCAGTCGCACTGCTCATTTCTGCACCAGCTCGTCGGGCTGTGCGTCCCTCACGGCGTGGCCGCCGAACTGGTTGCGGAGCGCCGCGATCACCTGAGCGGAGTAGGAGGGATCCTGGCGGGAGCGGAAGCGCGCGAGCAGCGCATCGGTGATTACCGGCGCGGGCACGTTCAGCTCGATGGCGGTTTCGACCGTCCAGCGACCTTCGCCGGAGTCGTCCACCCAGTCGTCGATGCGGGCGAGGTCCTCCCCCTCCGCGTCGAGGGCGAGGGCCAGCAGCTCGAGCAGCCAGGAGCGGATCACGCTGCCGTGATTCCAGATCCCCGCGATCTGCTTGAGGTCCAGCGGGAAATTGCTCGCGTGCAGGATCTCGAAGCCTTCAGCGTACGCCTGCAGCAGACCGTATTCGATGCCGTTGTGGACCATCTTGGTGAAGTGCCCTGCCCCGCACGGGCCCACATGGGCGTAGCCGTTCTCCGGGGCGAGGGTGCGAAAGATCGGTTCGGCCAACCCTACTGCTTCATCCGCGCCGCCCACCATCAGGCAGTACCCCTCCCGCAGCCCCCAGACGCCGCCGCTGGTACCCGCATCGACGAGGTGGATGCTCCTTTCGGAGAGCTGCTCCGCCCGCCGCAGCGTGTCCTTGTAGTTGGAGTTGCCGCCGTCGATGGCTACGTCTCCGGCAGACAGCAGCCCCGCGAGCGAGTCGAGCGTCGCTTCCGTGGGCTTCCCGGCGGGCACCATCACCCAGACCACGCGCGGCGGTGCGAGAGCTTCGACCAAACCCTCCAGATCCGTGGCGCCGCTGACGTCGTCGCCCTGTGCGACGCGGGAAACGACCTGGGGGTCCAGATCGAAGACTACCACTTCGTGACCGCCCATGCTCAGCCGCTCGGTCATGTTCGCGCCCATCTTTCCCAGCCCCACCATGCCCATTCGCATCAACTCCGCCCCGCGAGCCGTGCCATCTTGCTGTCCACGCACTCCAGCAACTCGTCGTACGACTTCGCGAACTTGTCCACCCCCTCGCGCTGGAGCTGCTCCGTCACTTCGTCGAGATCCACTCCGACCTCCGCGAGCGTCCGCAACTGCTCCTCCGCCTGCTCCACACCTCGGTCGATAGTGCGCGCGACCTCGCCATGATCCAGAAAGGCCTCCAGCGTCTTCACCGGCATGGTGTTGACCGTGTCCGGACCGATCAACTCCTCGACGTAGAGCACGTCGCGGTAGTCGGGGTTCTTGGCGGAGGTGCTCGCCCAGAGCGGCCGCTGCAGCTGCGCCCCCCGCTCGCGGAGCCGCACAAAGCGATCACCCGAAAAGGTGTCGCGGAACTGCTGATACGCGAGCTTTGCGTTGGCGATCGCGATGGTCCCCAGCAGCGAGCGGATGCGCTCGCGGGTCGCCTCGTCGTCTGCCTCCTCCAGCCGCGCCTGCAGCCGGTCGTCCACGGCGCTGTCGACGCGCGACACGAAAAAGGAAGCCACCGAGGAGATCCGGTCGAGCGGATTCCCGGCTTCGAGTCGCCGCTCCAGCGCCTTCAGATACGCATCCATCACCCGCTGGTGACCCTCGCGTGAAAACAGCAGAGTGATGTTGATGTTGAGCCCTTCGCTGAGGAGCTGCTCGACCGCCGGAATCCCTGCGTCGGTCCCCGGCACCTTAATCATCAGGTTGGGCCGGTCCACCGCGTTCCAGAGCCGCCGTGCCTCTTCCAGCGCCCCTTCCGTGTCGTACGCGAGTTCCGGCGAAACCTCCAGGGAAACGAAGCCGTCGGTGCCCCCGGACTCCTCGTAGATCTCCCGGAAGACGTCGGTGGCTCGGCGGATGTCCGCCACCGCCAGCCGCTCGAAGACACGGCCCGGTTCCAGCCCCTCGTCCGCCAGCTCGTCGAGCGCCTCGTCGTAGTCGTCGCTGTCGCCGATCGCCTCCTCGAAGATGGAAGGGTTCGAGGTGACTCCCCGCAGGCCGTGCGTGCGCAGCATCCGCAGCAGCGAGCCGTCGTCCAGCATCCCCCGGCGCAGGTAGTCCAGCCAGACGCTCTGCCCGAGCTCGTGGAGCTGGAGGAGCGGATTCCCGTGCTTCATGGTGTCTCCTTGATGGTAGTGTTCAGTCACTTCTCGTCCACGCCTTCCGTCAGCGGGCCGGCCGCGTCGCCACCGCCGTTCTCGCTGCCGCGTCCCAGCAGCTCGCGGGCGCGGGCCGCGACGCTCTCACCCGAGAAACCCAGCTCCTCGAAGAGCCGTTCCGCCGGTGCCGAGGCACCGAAGCGGTGCAGCGCCACGATCGCCCCCCCGTCGCCCACCCACCGCTCCCAACCCATCGGACCCGCGACCTCGACGGCGACACGAGCGCGGACGCTCGGCGAGAGCACCTGCTCACGGTACTCTCGAGACTGTCGCGAAAAGATCGTCCAGCTCGGCATCGACACCACGCGCGCGGCGATGCCGTCGGACGCCAGCCGGTCGCGCGCATCGAGGACCACGGAAACCTCCGACCCGGTGCCGATCAGGATCACCTCCGGCTCACCGTCGTCCGCGTCCGCGAGTACGTACGCACCGCGCCGCAGACCGGACGCCGCGGCGTACCGGCCGCGGTCGAGGGTGGGCACGTTTTGACGGGTCAGGGCCAGGAACGCCGGTCCATCCCGGTGCTCCATGATCCAGCGCCACGCCTCTGCCGTCTCGTTCGCGTCCCCCGGCCGCAGGTCCACCAGGCCCGGGATCGCGCGCAACGCGGCGAGCTGCTCGACGGGTTGGTGCGTGGGCCCGTCCTCGCCCAGGCCGACGGAGTCGTGGGTGAAGATGTAGATGGTGGGCTGCTCCATGATGGCCGCCAGCCGGATCGGCGGCCGCATATAGTCGCTGAAGATCAGAAAGGTGCCGCCGTAGGGGCGCACGCCGCCGTGCAGCACCATGCCGTTCATGAGCGCGCCCATGGCGTGCTCGCGGACGCCGAAGTGCAGGTTGCGCCCCTCGGGGGTGGCCGCCTCGAAATCTCCCGCGCCCTCCAGGTGCGTCTTGTTCGAGCCGGCGAGGTCGGCAGAGCCGCCGATCAGCCAGGTCACCTTTTCCCCGATCGCGTTCAACACCTTGCCGGAGGCGGCGCGGGTGGCCATCCCCTTCGCGTCGGGCTCGAACTCCGGGATGCCCTCGTCCCATTCCGGAGGGAGCCGCAGCTCGAGCGCCCCCTGCAGCCGCTCCGCAAGGCCGGGGGACGTGGCGCGATACTCCTCCCACCTTTCCTGCCACTCCTCCTGCAGCTCCGCGCCCCGACCGACGACGAGTCGGGTATGCTCCAGCGCCTCCTCGGGCACATGGAAGGGCTCCTCCCACTCCCACCCCAGATTCTCCTTGGTAATGCGGACCTCCTCCTCGCCGAGCGGCTCGCCGTGGGCCTCCTTGGTGCCGGCCCGGTGCGGGGAGCCGAAGCCGATCACGCTGCGTACGACGATCAGCGAGGGGCGCGGATCCGCCTGCGCCGCCTCGATCGCGCGGTCCAGCGCCTCGACGTCGTTGACGTCGTCGACCCGCTGCGTGTGCCACCGGTACGCGTCGAAGCGCGCCTGGACGTCCTCGGTGAAGGCCAGCTCCGTGGAACCCTCGATGGTGATGCGGTTGTCGTCGTAGAAGCAGATCAGCTTCCCCAGCTCCAGATGTCCCGCAAGCGACGCGGCCTCGCTGGCCACCCCTTCCATCATATCGCCGTCCGAGCAGATCACGTAGGTGCGGTGGTCGATCACCTCGTGGCCGGGGCGGTTGAAGACCGCTGCCAGATGGCGCTCGGCGAGCGCCATCCCCACCGCGTTGCCGAACCCCTGCCCCAGCGGGCCGGTAGTGGTTTCCACTCCCGGCGTCATGTGGTACTCGGGATGTCCCGGAGTGCGGCTCTCCCACTGCCGGAACTCCTTCAGGTCTTCGAGCGAAAGGTCGTAGCCGGTGAGGTAGAGCAGCGCGTAGAGCAGCATCGACGCGTGCCCCGCTGAGAGCACGAAGCGGTCGCGGTCGATCCAGGCGGGGTCGCGGGGGTTGTGCCGCAGGTGGCGGGTGAAAAGCCGGTAGCCGAGCGGCGCCAGCGCCATCGGCGTACCCGGGTGGCCCGATTCCGCGCGCTGGACGGCGTCCATCGCGAGGGTGCGGATGGTGTTGATGGTGAGCGTTTCGAGCGCGGTGCGGTCTGTAAGCGTCGCGGTGGACATCGGCGGGAAAGCAACCTCCTGCGAGGGTGGACCAAAGGTGAATCCACTCGACGCGCACGACGCGGGCCAGCGCG
>JBPCJG010000042.1:0-4747 GCA_051005515.1 Longimicrobiaceae bacterium | reverse complement strand
TCCACCAAGGAGGCAGTATGTACGAAAAGCCTCGGGTCGAGCGCTTCGGAAGTTTCCGGGAGCTCACCCAGAGCGGCAGCCCGGACGTTGCATTTGATGGCCTCATCATGTGCAACAACCAGCAGGTTGTCGACCTCGGCCGCTCCGGCGTGCCGTGCGGCGACATTTGTAGCTGACCGCTCCACGGCTGGGAGGCTCTCCGGAGCCTCCCAGCCACTCTCCCTTCCACATATGCCGCGCTACCGCCTCTTCGGGGGCTGTTTTCTTTCGGAGCTGCCCTTTCCCGAGCTGCTTCCGCACGTGCCCCGGAACCCCGACTGGGTACTGCGCCAATCCTCACCCGCGCCTCCGCGTGAGAACGCCGGCGTCATCGGCAGCGGAACGCTCCCCAACGCAGTTGAGGTGCGGGTGCTCCGCGACCGTGAAGGTTACCGCGTCGAATACAGCGACACGGGGATCTTCGACATCTCCGGGGACGGGAGCGAAATCGTCTGGTATCCCGCGTCAGGCGCCGATGCGGACGCCGCGCGACTCGACATCCTCGGTTCGGTCTTCGCCACCGCCTTCCACGCGGCTGGACTCCTCTGCCTGCACGGCAGCGCGGTGGTGCTCGCGGAGGGCGGCGTCGGCTTCGTCGCTCCCCAGCACCATGGCAAGTCGACCCTGGCGCGCGCGCTGATCAACGCCGGCGCCCGCCTGGCCACCGACGATTCGCTCCCGGTGGTACCCGGGTCGCCGCCGATGATGTGGCCCGGCGTTCACCAGGTGCGCCTCTGGGACGATTCGGCCGAACACTTCACCGGTGATCGGCGGCCCAGCCGGTCGGGGTACGGTGGCAAGCACGTCCTGACGGAGCTGGACGACGATACCCTGCTCCACGAAGCGGTCCCGCTCGCCTCGCTCTACGTGCTCGGGCCCGTGGTCACCGGGCCGGAAACGCCCGCCGTGCGCAGAGTGCGGTTGAGCCCGACGCAGGCGAGCCTCGCCCTGATCTCCCACGCCAAGTTCGGTCACATGCTCGGCGGCCCCGAGGCGGGGGTGACCCTCGACCGCGCCGGCCGGATCGCCGCGGAAGTCCCCGTCTACCGGCTCGAAATCGCGCGCGATTTCGAGCTGCTGGGCAGCGTGGTTCAGGAGCTGCTCGCGTGGCATGGAGGAGTGGACGCCGATCGGGGGGTCGCCGGAGCCGCATGATCTCGACAGCCCGAACGGCTCGAGCAGTCCCGATTTCCAGCGAGCGGACGCGGGAGCCGATCGTCTCCCTGAACCGGCTTTCCAAGAGCTTCCCCGCACGGAAGGGGTGGCGCGATCTCCTCCTCCACCCCCTGCGCACCGAGCGCGTCCAAGTGGTTCGGGAAGTCACCTGCGAGATCCCTCAAGGCGAGTTCTTCGGTCTGCTGGGGCCGAACGGGGCGGGCAAGACCACGCTCTTCAAGATGCTGGCTACCCTGATCCATCCGGACGAGGGTAGCGCCCGCGTGGGCGGCTTCGACATCGTCTGCGACGCGGATCGCGTGCGCCAGATCCTGGCTCCGGTGATCGCCAGCGAACGCAGCCTGCTCTGGCGCGTTTCCGCGAGGGAGAACCTGAAGCTGTACGCAGCGCTGCAGGGCCTCGGTACGAGCGAGGCCACCCGGCGGGTGGACGAGCTTCTGGAGATCGTCGAGCTGGTTGCGGCCGGCACCAAGATGGTGGGAGAGTTCTCTTCGGGGATGAAGCAGCGGCTCCTCATCGCTCGCGCGCTGCTCAGCAAACCGCGGGTGCTGCTGCTGGACGAACCGACCCGTAGTCTGGATCCGATCTCGGCGCGGCGCTTTCGCGCCTTTCTGCGGGAGGAGATCGTCGATCGGCAGGGTTGCACGGTCCTGCTCGCTACCCATCTCGCGGAGGAGGCGCTGGAGCTCTGCGACCGCGTGGGGATCCTCCACCGCGGTACACTGCTGGCGGTGGGCTCCGCCGACGCGCTCGCTCGCGAGGTCGCCGAGGACCGGTACCGGCTATGGACCACGGAGCCGGAGCATCGCGGTTTCAAGTCGCTTTGCGCCCGCGGCGTGGTCACGCCGGTCGGGAGCGCCGCGAAAGAGGTCGAGGGCTGGACGCCGATCGAGTTGCTCATCCCGGGAGGCGCGGACCGCACCGCGGACGTGATCGCCTTTCTCTCCGAGAACGGAGTTCGGATCGCGCGGTGCGAGAAGGTCCCGCTCTCTCTCGCCGACCTGATCGAGCGGGTGGTGCGTCACCGCTCTGCGGATTCCGATGCGTGAGGCCTTCGCCCTGATCCGGGCAAGCTGGCTGAGCGCGACCAGCTACCGGCTCGCGCTGCTCCTCTCACTCGGTTCGCTCGCCGCCGCCGTCGTCCCGGTGTACTTCGTGGCCAACGCGATCCAACCGGTGATCGCGGACTCGATCCGGTCGCAGGGGGGGGAGTACTTTGCCTTTCTGATCGTGGGGATGATCGCCTTTTCTTTCCTCAGCACCGCGGTGTCGGCGCTCCCGGGAGCGGTCGGCGGAGGGATCGGCTCGGGCACTCTGGAGGCGCTCTTCAGTACCCGCGCCAGCGTCGCGAGCCTGGTTTCGGGGATGATCGGATACGGCTTCCTGTGGACGGCGGCTCGCGCCCTGATCCTGATCCTGACCGCCATGCTCTTCGGAGCCGATTTCGCCTGGACCAAGGCGTTCACCGCGGGAGCCATCCTGCTCCTCATCGTTTTCGCCTACCTCCCGTTCGGGTTGATCTCGGCGGCGATGGTGCTCGCGTTCCGCACGAGTGGGCCGATCCCACGGGGGGTGATGGTGCTCTCCGGGCTGCTCGGCGGCGTGTACTACCCCACCAAGGTGATTCCCTCCTGGATCCAGAACGTTTCGGAAGTGGTGCCACTCACCTACGGGCTTCGGGCCCTTCGCCAGACGTTGCTCGAGGGCATGCCTCTGCAGGCGGTCGCGCACGACGTGTCGATCCTCGTCGGCTTCGTGATCCTGCTCAGCGCCGTCGGGGTGTGGGCCTTCGCCCGGGCTCTGCGTTACGCGAAGCATGCAGGGAACCTCTCCCAGTACTGATCTACCGGACGCGATGCTCCTTTCCTCCCTTTCCCGCGAAGCCCAACTCCTGCTCCTCACGGCAGGTCCCGCGACTACTGAGGCACGCATCCGCGAGCTGGTCACAAGCGATCTGAACTGGCAGCTGATTGCGGCGCTCGCGGCCGGAGCGAAGGCGGCCCCCACCGTGCTGAAGCGTGTAGACGAAGCTACCGATGGACGGACACCCGCCGCAGCGAGGAAACGACTGCAACCGCTTGCAATGGTCACGCAGTTCCGCCAGGTGCGGCTCGAGGAATGCTTTCTCGAGGTGGTCGAGAAGCTCGCTCCCGGCAACTGCGACGGAGTTCTGCTCAAGGGTGCCGCCCTGGCGGTGACGGTGTACGACTCCTTCGCCGAGCGCCCGATGGGAGACATTGACGTCCTGCTCTCTCCTTCAGCGGCGGCTCGCGTTCAGCAAGAGCTGCTCGGAGCTGGTTGGAAGGAGGAGTACCTTTCCGATCCGGATCTCGAGCATCATGCCCGCCGGCAGCACTTCTATCAGGACCATCACCATCTTCCCCCGCTCATCGATCCGAGCGGCGCGGGAGCAGTAGTCGAGCTCCACACGGACGTCTGTCCTCCGGGGCACCCCTTTCAGGGGCAAGCCGCTGGAATGTGGGAGAGAGCCCGCAGGGCCGACTACGGCGGGCGACCGGTGCTGGTTCCCGACCCCGCCGACCTCCTCCTCCACCTCTGCCTGCATTTCGCTTGGTCTCACCTGATGCTGACGGGGGGTTGGCGGACGTTTCGCGACATCAACGCTCTCGATGAGGCGGGCGTCATCGACTGGCCCCGTTTCCTGGGCAACGCGGAATCGGCCCGGGGACTAACGTGCTGCTACTGGACTCTGCGGATGGCGCGGAGCCTCACCGGCCTGGTGGTGCCGGACGAGATTCTTGAAGCACTCCGTCCTCCGCTCCCTGCGGCGGTGCTCGACAAGGTGGAGCGGCATCTGGCGCACGAGATTATCCCTTCCGAAAGGATCTGCCCGTCAGTGCGGGTGCGGCGCCGGGTGTGGGAGATCGCGTTTCGGCCGGGATGGAGCGGGCACGGGTGGGTGCGCCCCTGGCTCGTTTCGGGCGCAGAGCCGTCGTTCGAAAGAGCGCATGCGGCGAAGGGGTTGCGCAAGTCGTGGGACACGATTCGTCGTATTCCCCACTTGAAGAATTATTTCAGCGCACTGCTCTCCTCCCGCGCCACCGGAACGGCGAGCCGGCTCGGCTGAACCGTCTCGACTCCTCCCCCCCTACGCCGCCGCCGGCGGCCCCAGCTCCACGTCGTGATCCACCGGGTGCGGCATCAATTCCTCTCCTTCGGAGCGCGCCACGAAGGCGGCGCACGACAGGTCGCCGATCACGTTGATCGCGGTGCGCAGCATGTCGAGGATGCGGTCCACACCCAGGATCAGCGCGATTCCCGCGGCCGCCTGCGCCGCCATCCCGACCGACTGGAGGACGACGATCAGGGTGATGATGCCGGCGCTCGGCACCCCCGCCGTGCCGATCGAGGCCAGCGTAGCGGTGAGCACGATGGTGAGCAGCGCGGCGAACGGAAGATCGATCCCGTACACCTGTGCGATGAACACCGTGGCGACCCCCTGATACAGGGCGGTGCCGTCCATGTTGATGGTGGCGCCGAGCGGGAGCACGAACGACGACACCTCCTTGGA
>JBPCJG010000041.1:0-5847 GCA_051005515.1 Longimicrobiaceae bacterium | reverse complement strand
AGCGCGGTGCTGGTCGGCGGCGATGCCGGGATCGGGAAGAGCCGCCTCTGCCGGGAGCTGAAGCGCCTCGCCACCGCGCGGGGGCTGCGGGTGATGGCGGTGCACCGGCTGGCGGGCGATGGTCCGCTGCTGCTGGTGCTGGAGGGCTTCCACTGGGCCGATCCCACCTCGTGCGATCTGCTCCACTTCCTCGCCCGTCGCGTCCCCGCCCTCCCCCTCCTCCTGGTGGTGACCTCCCGCACCGAGGAGATCCCCGCCGGCCACGCGGTCCGCCGCCTTGCTCGCCACGCTGGTGCGCGAGCGGATCGCGCGCGAGCTGCGCCTGGCACCGCTGGGGCGGGACGAGGTCGCGGAGATGATGGCGGCGATCGCCGGGGGCGAGTCGATCTCCGCATACAGCGTCTCGAGAAAATAGCGGCCCACGCCTTCAGCCTGCTTCGTAGAATCCATACCCTTCGACGAGATCCCGACTGGCGGACGAGAGTACCCTAACCTTCACGAAATCGTGTTCTCGATGTCCTGTTTCGCGACCTCCCAGTCCTGGAAGTGGTCGTTGCCGCCCGACGCCATGCTGTCGCCGCGGCTGCAGAGATCCTCCCATAGCGATTCCATCGCCTGAAGCTTCTCTTCCACGGACATTTCATCCAGATGGAGCGAGATGGCCATGATTCCTCCTGCGAAGGGTGGTTGGGCTGGTCGTCCAAAAATAGGGCATGTGGCGCTCGAACCAAGTCTCCCGATCGCTGGCGCGCTCCGCTCATTCCACAGCCATCCGGTCCGCCGGAATCTACACTTCGACAGTAGCGATCGCGATTCGCGGTCGAAACCGGGCGAAGTCAGCGGCGTTCGCAGTGAGCAGACTATCGATTTCATGCACGATCATGGTCGCTACGATGTTCGCGTCGTGGATCTGCTTACCACCAGCGGGAACTTCTTCGAGCAGCTGCAGAAGCTCGGCAGTCACCGCACCCGTATCATCGGCGACTCGGAACTGGCGCTCGAAGCTTCGAACATCAGCTACGACCGCCGTCATCTGAACGGGACTCAGGAACGTCTGCGGCCGCGTAAGCACCGCGACATACTCGCGCAGGATCTGACGGCTGATCCACAGCTCGGCTCCCGCGGCGCGGCGATCCTCGAGCGCCCCGCGGGCCGTGGCATGGGCAGGCGCCGCGGCGACAGCAGCGTACACCAGGACATTGGTATCGACGAATACGCGCTCAGCGCCCGTCATCGTCGTACAGATCCTCCCGCCGCAGCGACAGATTTGGCCACGCTCCGACGTGATGGACGGGCAGCTCGAGCGGGGCAAGGGCCCCCGCTGCCGCAGCGTTTTCGAGCATCAGCAGCACCCGGTGCTCGCCCGGCGGAACATCGCGAGGTACCGTCGCCACCAACGTTCCGTCCGCTCTCACAGTCGCCCTCGTCTCGATAGTTCTCACGATGTTCTCCGGTTCGTCCTCTTGCTTTTCCCTATCGACTCATACACCAGATGGCGCAGTCCGCTCACTGCGCCGCCATCCGCTCCGCGGCCGCCGCCACCCGCTCCCGCAGCTCCGGCGGCCCCAGCACCTCCGCGTCGGGGCCGTACTGGAGCACGTGCCGCACCAGCCAGCCGGGATCCGCCACCGGATGCGAGCAGACCACGCTCCCGTCCTCGTTTCGCTCCACTCCGGGCTCCCGCTCCGTGATCCAGGGCGCGACCCGGGGGCCGTAGCGCACCCGCACCTCCTGCGGCGCGTCGGCCACGAAGGCCCGGCCGCCGTCCAGGTGCGCCGCCGCATCGAAATCCGCAGGGATCTCGATGCTCTCCTCCCCCCGCTCCACCTCCAGGATACGATCGGTGCGGAAGCGGCGGATCTTCCCGTCCTCCTCGGCCGCCAGCAGGTACCACCAGCGCTCCGCGTGAACCAGCGCATAGGGAAGCACCGCGCGCCACGCCGGCTCCGCCGCTCCCGGCTTCAGGTAGCGGAGTCGGCAGCTCCGCCGCTCCCGAGTCGCGTCGCGGAGAGCGGGCCGGACGCCGGTGGGATCGGCGCCGCCCGGCGCGATCAGGACCGGGACATCGGGCGCCTCGTCGGTCCAGGCGAGCGCCGTCTCGAGCCGCCGCGCCACCTCCCGCAGCCGCTCGCTCTCCGCCGCCCCGCCGCTGTCCAGCGCCAGCGCCCGGAGCGCGACCCCCAGCGCCGCCGCTTCGCGGGGCGTCAGCCGGGGCGGGCGGTGGAACTCCCCGCGGGCGAGGAGCGTGACGCGATCCGCCTCGACCAGGATCTGCGTTTCCGCCGCGGAGCCCGCCGGGTGGTAGAAGGCGCGCTCGGTCACCTCGGTGACGTCGCGCAGCAATTGCCCGGGGGTGATTCCCAGCGTTTCCGCCATCTCCCGCACCCCCGCCCCCTGCGGACGCGCCGCCTCCGGGAGCAGATGGAGGATGCGCGCGAGCTGCGCGCCGGCGGTGTCGCGTTCAGGCACGCGCCGCAGGTTTGTAGACGGCGGCAACGGCCCTCGCGAGCTCCTGGAAGTCGGCGCGCAGCTGCGGCGGCGAGACGATCTCGGCGTCGCCTTCGAGGGTGAGGAGCCAGCGCAGCAGAGGGCCGCTCTGGCGGACGGCGAAGCGGCGCAGAGCGGCGCCGTCGTCGCCGGTCTCCACCAGCTCGCCGTAGGCGTTGCGCTCGGCCCGGAGGGAAAGGGGAAAGCGGAAGCGGACGTCCACGGCGAGCGGCTCCCCGTCACCCAGCTCCCACGGCTGCCTGCCGACGCGGTCGCGGAGCGAGAAGTCCGCGGGGATCTCGTACGCGGCTTCCTCCTTCTCCGTCTTCGCGTCCTCGACCCGCCCCACCCGCAAGGTGCGGATCGCGTCGCGCGACTCGTCGTGGCCCACCAGGTACCAGGCGCCGCCGCTGAAAGCGAGGCCGTACGGGCGGACGGTGCGCTCCGTCGCCTCGGCGGTGATCGCCCGATAGCGGAGGTGGACCCGGCGCCGGGCGAGGAGCGCGTCCGCAAGGGTGCGGAGCGTTGCCGCCTGCGCGGCGTCGGCGGCAGGACGGGCGAAGTGGACGGGGTCGGCCGGCAATGTCTCCGGGTCCAGGTCGAAGCCGAGCTTCGCGTACGCCGTGCGTGCTTCCGCCGCGAAGGCGCCGTCCGCGAGCCGCGCGACGCGGCCGAGGGCGTGCAGCGCGTCCCCCGCCTCCTCGGCCGACAGCTCGAGCGTCCCGATCCGCGCCGGGTCGTCGTAGCTCCGCTCGGCGCGACTGCCGGCGACCAGCTTCAGGTAGGGGAGGTAGAAGTCGCGCCGGGTGACGCGGTACCCCTCCGCCTGCTCCGTCCCGTAGCCGACCGTGTAGCGCACCGTTTCCAGCGGGATGCCCATCTTCCGCAGCCCGTCCTTGTCGCGCTCGAAGGTGCGCCGCGCCGTCTCGCGTTTCGTGGGGTCGTCGCTCGCCCATCCTGCCGCGTAGGCGGGGACGCGCTCCATGATCTCGGAGACGGAAACCGGAAGCCGGCGCCCGACGAGGAACGAAAGCAGGTCGAGCCAGCGCTGCGTCCGGCTGATGCGGGCGGGCATGGAGCGGAAAGGCGGGAGGAGCGGCGGGAGGACGGCGGGACGAGGATCGTAGCAAACAGATCGTTCTCCCGCCAGATTCGGCGCCGGCGCGGCGGCCGCGCGCGCCTGGAATGATAAGGGAGAGCACCGACAGAGAGTCGGCCCCTCGCACCGAACCGCTCCACTTTCGCGGTCCGGCTCCTCGGGTCAGAGCTCGGCCCGCTCGCCCGATACGAACTCGAGATGGTAGGCAGGCAGCGCCGTGCCACCCAGCCTCTCCAGGATCCGCGCGTTCCAGCGCTGCAGCGCCCGCGCGATGCTTACCGGCCGATCGCGCGGCACCGAACGGCTCAGGATCAGAACGCCAGCGTGCGGTATCCCCGCGCGAAAGAACTCGACGGTCCAGTGGATGAAGTCATTCCGGTTGTAGGTGACGAAGACCCTCCGGTCGACGGCAGCGGTGCGCAGCTGTTCGCGGTCCGACCAGCCGCGGCGGTCCAGCTCGTGCACGCTCTTCACGTCGAGCCCCATCCCCCGCCCGATCTCCGCCGCGGCAGGCGGCACGTCCTCATCGAGCAGGAGGCGAACTCCTCCCGCCACTCAGTCGAGCCGGGGCGAACGTGCGAACGGCAGCTCGGCCTCGGTCCGCTCCTGCGTCCACTCTTCCTCCCGCGCGAGCCGCTGGTCGATTTCGTCGGGGTACAGCTCGTAGTAGGCGAGCGCACTGCGGAGTTGCGCCTCGCTCAGCCAGTCGTACGAGCCGCGGAGGCGGTCGTAGTCTCCCTCGAGCTGTCGCCAGCTCGCGATCACCTCCCAGACATCGATCCCGCTCCCGGCGACCACTGCCCGGCGGCCGGTCGGAGCATCGGCGAAGACAATACCGGGAGCGCGACTGATCCGCAGCGCCTCCTCCAGCAGCGTGAGCACACCCGAAGACCAATCCTTGCAGCCGCGGCGGCGGAACTCTCGCTCCAGCTCGGCGCCCAAACCTTCCGGAACACGCAGGCTGCGGGAAGTGGCGGGCATCTTCGCTCGGTTGCTTGAGGGGATCGACGACGGTGCGTAGAACACTGTATTACGCTGTGCTACACCAGGGGTTCCGGCTGAGCTATCCGGAGTACGCGGCGTCACCGTCAGAAACGTTTCTCCTTCCAGGTGGTAAACTGACCAGCATCGTCCGGTTTTCCATCCCCAGCACACTCCATGATCTCAGTTTCCGGCCTCGGCATGGCCTTCGGCGCGCAGACGCTCTTCGAGGACGCGTCGTTCCAGCTCGATCCCGGTGAGCGCTACGGCCTGATCGGCGCCAACGGCTCGGGGAAGACCACGCTGCTGCGAATCCTGAGCGGGGAATTGCCGCCGAGCGAGGGCTCCGTTGCCATGCCCAACCGGATCGCGCTGGGCGTGCTGCGCCAGGATCAGTTCCTCTACGAGGAGGAGCAGATCCTGGAGGTGGCGATGCGGGGGAACCCGGAGCTATGGCAGGCGATGGCCGAGAAGGAGCGGCTGCTCGCGAACGCCGCGGAGCACTTCGACGCCGAGCGCTTCTCGGTGCTTGAGGACGTCGTGGTGCGGCACGACGGGTACGCGGCGGAAGCCCGCGCCGCCGAGATCCTGGAGGGGCTGGGGCTCCCGGCCGAGGTGCACCGGCAGCCGCTCTCGACGCTGTCGGGAGGGTTCAAGCTGCGCGTGCTGCTGGCGCAGGCGCTCGCCGGCTCGCCCGACGCGCTGCTGCTGGACGAGCCCACCAACCACCTGGACATCCTCTCGATCCGTTGGCTGGAGAAGTTCCTGCGGGACTTCCGCGGCCCGGTGGTGGTCATCTCCCACGACCACCGCTTCCTCGACAACGTCGCCACGCACATCCTGGACGTCGATTACCGCACCGTGACCCTCTACCCCGGCAACTACAGCGACTTCGTGGAGGCGAAGCAAGCCGACCGCGAGCGGCGGGAAAAGGAGATCGCCTCGCGGGAACGGGAGATCGCGCACCACCAGAAGTTCGTGGATCGCTTCCGCGCCAAGGCGAGCAAGGCGCGGCAGGCGCAGAGCAAGCTGCGGCTGATCGAGAAGAAGGCGGAGAACCTGGAGGAGCTGCCCCCCACCTCGCGCCGCTATCCTACCTTCCGCTTCGAAGCGCAGCGCCCCAGCGGGCGCGAGGTGCTGCGGCTGGAGGAGATCGCCAAGGCGTTCGGCGAGAACCGCGTGCTGCACGGGGTGGACCTCGCGGTGCACCGTGGCGACCGATTGGCGATCATGGGCCGCAACGGGATCGGCAAATCGACGCTGCTCAAGATCGCGATGGG